>NZ_DASZKT010000007.1:0-128022 GCF_035552695.1 Actinospica sp. | reverse complement strand
CGCAGGATCTTCCTGCACCCAGGCGAACCCGTCGATCAACCCGGAAAGATCCCCCTGCTCGAGCGCTTGCGCGACTCGGACGAATATGTCAAGGAAGTCCTGGGGCTGCGAGATACTCCTCGCGCAACTCGGGCTTGATGGGCAAGGTCACCTGTCCGACGTGGCGGGCTGCGCGAGCATGCTTAGCACCTCGCTCACCTGCGCCATCGGGTTTGAGTAAGCGAGCGTAACCCGCTCTTTAGCCTTTTTTGCGATGAATCCATCGTATTTGTCCTCTGGGACGATGCGGCCTCGTCGGCACCGCCACTCACGGCGCCCGCTTCGTCGGCACGGGGATGGCGACTACCCCGTCGCAATCCTGATCCCCGCCCACGGCGTCATCGCCGCCGACGGCATCCGCGCTTTCGGCACCGGCCCCGATGCGTTGCCCACCAAGCACTGGCTGCTCATGCTCGAGGGCTGCATTCCGGCGACTCTGGACTGGGACGTCCCGACCCGCCGTGATGGCCTCGACCTCCGCCCGATCCCCGCATGAAGAATGCCCGGGACGGTGTTCGCGCCATCCCGGGCATTCTCAGTGCGGAGAGATCAGCCGCCCGCGGTGACCAGGCTGACCACCACAAAACTGTTGGGCAGCTCGCTGACCGCCGGGTCGGACACGGTTCCGGTGACGGTCTCGTCAAAGGTCTGCCAAGTGGCCCACCTGCCGGCCGAGAAGCGCACGTCCTCCTCGAGGGCGCCCGTGGTGGTCGTGGCGAGCATGAACGTGCCGTTGGACAGCCGCGCGATGCTGACTCTGCTCAGGCCGGTGGATCCGGGGGGAACGCCCCAGCCGGTCTTCTGCCATGAACCGTTGGCGTAGCGGATGTTGTGCTTCATCACACCGGCGGAGGTAATCTCGACGAGCTGCGAGGATCCGTCGGGCATACCGACGATGCTCGCGTCCGTGATCGTGACTCCCGGCTGGGAGAGCACGCGCCAGCCTTGCCATGAGTTGGCGTAACGGATGTTGTGCTCGAGCACCCCGCTCGCGGTCACGGCGACGAGTTGAGCGGAGCCGTCGGGCATCGCGGTGATGCCGACCTGGACGAAGTTCGGTCCGCCGAGGCTGCCCCAGCCGGTCTTCTGCCAGGATCCGTTCGCGAAGCGGATGTTGTGCCGGATCGTACCGTTCGAGAGCACTTCGGTGATCTGCGAGGAGCCATTCGGCATACCCGCGATCCCAACTTCGGTGACCGTCACTCCAGGCTGGGAGAGAGTTCGCCAACCCTGCCAGGAGCCGTTGGCGTAGTAAATGTCGTGCTCGAGCACGCCGCCGGTGGTGACTGCCACGTATTGCGTCGATCCGTCTGGCATGACCGCGACCGCCGACTTCGAGACCCCGCTCGCCGTCGGCGTGACGAGTCCGCCTTCGGTCACGACCACCGGAGAACCCTGCCAGGTGACGAGCGAGTTGGCCGGAACCTCCATCGTCGTGAACGACTGTGTCGAGGTCGCCTTTTCGCCGTCCGCGTCGGTAACCGTCTCAGTGATCTGGTACGTGCCGGGCGTGGCATATTCGTGGTTCGTGTAGGCGTCGCCGGCGCAGCACGGCGAGCCGCCGATCGGCCCGGTTCCATCGCCGAAGTTCCAAGACACGCCGGTGACGGTCCAGTCATCCGTGCTGCTATCGGCGACTTCTACCCACTTGCCGTTACCCCGTGACGCGGTGAACGACGCGGTGAGCGGCGTCACCGGCGCCGCGACGACGCTGCTCGAAGCGAGGTAGCGCTCGAGGGCGCCCGTCTTGGCCGACTTGACGTAGACGGTGACGTTGTACGAGCCGGACGCGGAGAAGGACACCGTGGCATTGCCGCTGCTCGCGCTCGGCTGGTTGAGCGTCGCGCCTGCGGACGGCGTAACACTGTAAGCGTAGGTGAGGTCTGTGTCACCCCAGGTGTCAGTCGCCGACGCCGAGAGATCGACGGTAGTGCCGACCGGCATCTTCTCCGGTAATCCGGAGTAAGAGTGCGCCGTAATGGTCAGCGGGTCCTGGAACTGGATCGCGCCGCGGTCGTAGTAGTCGTATGTGCCGGAACCGGTCGGCGTGACGGTCGGATCGAGAAACCGGGCGTCGCCGCGATAGTCGGTCGTCTGCTCGCCGATGGCGTCGGAGTTCGCCGAGTTGATGATCGCCGAGCCCTCGACCGCGGAGACGGCGCCAGCTCCGTCCACGTCGTGGGCGCCCTGGGTGGTTTGGGAATTGAAGGCGGACTGGGTCGCGTACGCCGTGCCGCTCCAGTCGTAATCGGCGGTCCCATTGATCTCGTCGACGTCGTTGTAGTCGGACGTCGTGCCCGTCGCGGAGCTTGCGTCCACCAGGATGCCGTAGGCGGCGGTTGTGCAACTGATGCCCGCCGAATCGGTCCCGAAGTTGTCGACTACATTGTTTTCGATGCTCGTCGCGGTGGACGAGTTCGTCACCGAGATCGCCGAGCCGCAGGTATTGAGCGTATTGCTGGTAATCGCCGTGTTCGTCGCGCCGGCGACCGCGACCGGCGCAGTGGTCTCGTTCGTGGTGAAGACGGTTCCGGTGGCGCCGCCATCAATGAGGACCGGCTCGAAGAAGTACGAATCGACCACCGTGACCGCTGAGGCCCCGCCCGTGATGTGCAATGCGTGCGGCGAAATGACGTTCTTAGCGCTGACGTGGCTGATCGTGATATTCGACCCGCCGTCGATGGCGATCTCGGCGGTCGCCGCCTGTCCGGTGGTCAGGCTCTCCACGTTGATGTAGCTCGCGCCCGACAGTGTCAGATCACTGGCGGCATTCGCGTCGTTGCCGACGACCCCGGTCTGGCTGGCATATCCGGTGAACGTGATCGGCGCGGACGCGGTGCCCGACCGGGTGATCGTCACCGGTGCATAACTGCCGAGTTCGATCTCGACGACGTCGCCCGGACTCACGACGTTCGCGGCCGCCTGGATCGAGCAGAACGGCACTGCGTACGTGCCGCTTCCGTTGTCGCTGCACGATGGATCGTTGCTACTGACATAAAGAGTGTTCCCACCGGCGGCCACGGCCGTCGTCGGCACCAACGTCGCGGCCGCAACGAGCGTCGCCGCGGACACGGCGAGTACTCGAAGACGCATGCTCCCCCCAGCCCTTCCTGCTTCATGAATGATCGCATGCCCCAGACCGGGGCCTGGAGCACAGGATAGATCAAGCCCACCCGCCATCGGCGGCGAGCCGGAAACTGTTGCAAGACGTGTATATGCGGTGAGGCGGAGACCTTGTGATCGATTCGCCGATCATTGGGCTGCTGCACAAGAAGGCTCAGTAACTGGGACGATGCGGCGTCGTCGTCTCCGCCACGTGCGGCGCCCTCCTGCTTGGCACCGGAATGGCGGCCACCCGATCGGCAATCCTGATCCCCGCCCACCGTGCCCGGGGCGATGTCGACGTTGTCGCCAGGGGCCGCCGCGTTCGCCGCGTTCGCCGCGGCCTGTATCGAGCAAAACGGAGTCGCGATACTTCCCGCTCCGCTGCCCGTGTCAGTGCAGCTCGACGAGCTGTCGTCGACGCGGAGATTCGTCGGTGCAGCCGCATGCGCGACAGCGGCACCCCCGCCTAACGCCGCAGCCCCGCATAGCGCCACCACGAAGGCACGGCGAAAACCATGCATCTATCCCTCCCGAATAACCACGGCTGATCCCATCAACCCCGCGGCACTCTAGGCCTACTGCTGCCCGTTCAGCGCTGGCTCCGCGCCGGCTGATCGCGGCGCCCCTCCCACCAGCGGCATGCTTGACAACCTCGTTGAGAATCGCAGTGCGCGTTGACGTGGTCGGTGAGTAGCGCGGTGGACAGGATCTGTCCGGTCCTGTCCGGTGCCGCGCAGGATCGACAGGGCGCCGTCGCGCGGGCCGAGCGGCTGCGTCTGGTGGTCGAGAACTTCCGACGCGCCGCCGAGTGGTGTGCGGGGCTCGACGGGTACGACCGGTGGCGCGCGGATCAGGCTCTGCAGGTGTTCGCTAGTGGTTCATGGCGCAACACTCCTGCCGCCCGACCGGACACCTCCCGCGGGCGGCAGCACTTGCGTCCAACATCTGGCAGCGACCGCAGGCGCTGCCGCATTGAAGGCCGCTTAGAACTCACCGTCTCGTTGGCTGACGGAGGGTGCCGGGCATAGGAGCGACCGATACGCCCCGTCGAGCTGGGCCGATGGGTTTGAGTAAGCGAGTACCACCCGCTCCACAACGCGACTGGGCCCGTGATCAGTGGTTCGATCACGGGCCCAGTGCTTTGAGCGGCTTCTACAACTAGTTGCCCCAGATCTGGAACTCGGAGGCCTGGGCACCGTTCTGGACGCTGTTGGCCGTGAAGGAGAGTTGGACGTACTGGGCGGTGGTTCCGGCGGGCAGGGAGATGGTCACCGTGTTCCCCGTGGCGGGGTTGAAGGTGTACGTCGCCGAGCCGACCAGGGTGGTGTAGCTGGATCCGTTGCTGCTGCCCAGGACCGAGAGGGTCTGGGTGCGGGTGTTCCACGCGGTGGCGGGCGGCAGGTCGACGACCACCGAGCTCAGCGAGTGGGAGGCGCCCAGGTTGCAGGTCAGGGTTGTCGGCCAGACACCGTTGGTGCCTTCCCAGTACGTGCTGGTGTTGTTGTCGTTCGTGTTGCTCGGCGCGTAGTTCTGGGTGTAGCTGCTAGCCGACATCGTCCCGGCCGGCGCGAGGTTGGTCGGGCCGGTGGTTCCTCCGGTGCCGCTCAGTGGAACGGTCAGGGAGGAGTTGCCTGCGTTGCTCGCCACGGTCAGGGACCCCGAGGCCGCACCGCTCGCGGTGGGCTTGAAGGTCACACTCACCGTGCAGGACGCGCCGGCGGCGATGGAGCTGCCGCACGTGTTGGTCTCGGCGAACGGGGCCGCGGTCGAGATCGAGGAGACCGCGGCCGCCACCGAGCCGGAGTTGGTCACGGTGAGCGACTGCGCGGCGCTGGTCGAGCCCACTGCCTCACTGCCGAAAGCGACAGACGTCGGCGACGCGTTCAGTGTCGCATTGCCCGTAGAGCTGCCGGAGCCCGGGAAGATCTCGAACTCGGAGACCTGCGCCGCGCTCCATCCGGTGTTGCCGGTGAACGACAGTTGGAGGTACTGGTCGTTGACCCCTGACGGCAGGTTGATGCTCACCGTGTTCCCGGTGGCCGGGTTGAGGGTGTAGCCGGCCGAGGGAACCAGCGTCGTCCACGAGGTGCCGTTGGTCGAACCGAGGACCGAGAACGTCTCGGTACGCGTGCCCCAAGCGGTGGACGGCGGGAGGGTCACGGTCGCCGAGCCCAGCGGGTACGACTGACCGAGGTTCGCGGTCAGCGTCTGCGGGTACGCGGCGCCGTCGGTGCTCTCCCAGTACGAGCTCGTGTTCCCGTCGTTGGCGTTCGTCGCCGGGAAGCCCGAGGCCGTGCTGCTCGCCGTCATCGTGCCGGCCAGCGCGAGGTTGGTGGTCGAGCCGATGCCGTTGCCGGACAGCGACGCCGTGGTCGGGTTGTTGTTTGCGTTGCTGGTGATCGTCAACGTGCCCGGGTTCGCTCCACTGGCGGTCGGCTTGAACCCGACGGTCACCGTGCAGGAGCCGCCGACCGCGACGGTGGTGCAGTTGTTGGTCTCCGTGTACGGACCGGACACCGCGACGTTCGAGACGGTCGCCGAGCTGGTACCCGAGTTCGACACCGAGATGGTCTGGCTCGGAGCGGCCGTGCCGACCAGCTCACTCGGGAAGCTCAGGCCGCCCGGGGAGAGGTTCAGCACCGGTCCCGGCGGGGTGCCGGTTCCGGACAGGGTGGTGGTGCTGGTGACCCCGCCGGCGGTGACCGTGACGGCTCCGGTGGCCGCACCCGTGGTCGTCGGGGTGAAGGTCACGTTGGCTGTACACGAACCGCCCGCCGCGATCGACGAGCCGCAGTTGTTCGTCTCGGCGAACGGGCCGGAGGCCGCGATCGACGAGACGGACACGGCCGAGTTGGTCGGGTTGAGCACCGACACGGTCTGCGCGGAACTGGTCTGACCGACCACCAGCGAACCGAAGTTCAACTCGCCCGGGGTGGTGTACACGGCGGACGGCGGGAACGGCGGGAAGACCGGGGTCGGGTTGTCACCGATGTTGCAGTTGGCCGGGCTGATCCCGGAGTTGCCGCCGCCGTCGGTGATGACGAAGCTGTTGCCCTCGCAGTTGTAGCTCGGCACGTCGCCTTGGCTTCCGGTGGCCTGGGCCACACCGGTCGCGGTGACGTTGGTGAACGTCGCTGAGCCCCCGGTCTGTTCCTGCAGGGCGAAGGTGCCGGTGCCGACGATCGAGACGTTGTTGAGGTTGACGCCGTTGACCGTGCCCTCGACCCATTGGATCGCCTCATAGGGACTTTGTTCGATCAGGGCATTGGTCACGTTGATCGGCCCTGAGACGGTGCCTTGACTGCCGTCGAACCAGAGCGCGCCGACGCCGAACTGCCAGTTCGGGTCGAGCTGTCCGTCCCGGATCATGGTGTTGTTGCTGACGGTGTAGAGACCGACCGGGGTGGAGCTGAAGCGCTGGGCGACCGTGATGCCGCCGCCTTGGATCAGGCCGGAGTCCTCGACGAGGTTGCCGGAGATGGTGTTGTTGTTGCCACCGTAGGCACCGATGCCGTTGGCGAAGTTGGCCGACTGGACAGTGTTGTTGGAGATCGTGTCGCCCGAGTCGGCCCCGAGAGCGGAGTCGGCCCACAGCGCGATGCCGTCGTCGCCGGTGTTGCGGATATTGCTGTTGGTGATGGTGGAGTTGGTGACCCCGCCGTGCAGGTTGATGCCGTCCGCGAAGGTGTCGCGGATCCGCATGCCGCTGAACGTCAGGTTGGTCATCGGCCCGTCCATCCAGGCGCCGACCTTCATGTGCTCGATCCAGATGTTCGACACGGTGGAGTTGCTCATCGCACCGCCGATGCCGTTGTCCTGGTCGCAGTCGTTCCGGGCGTTGACCTGTCCGAAGATCGCGAAATTGGACAGGTGGACGTTGCTGCTGACTCCGGCGGGGTTGTTGGGGACCCCGCAACTGGAGGGTGTGCCCAGACCGAAGAAGCCCGGTTTCGCGCCGGTGACCGTCGAGTACCACATTCCGGCGCCCGCGACCGTCACGTTGTTGACGGTGATGTGGCCGGGAAGGAGGAAGGTGCCGGAGGGTATCCAGACCGTGCCGCCGGCGCCGGCCGCGGTGATCGCGGCGTTGAAAGCGGCGGTGGAGTCGTTGGCGCCGGTCGGGTCGGCGCCCTCACTGGTCACCGAGACCGAGCCGGCCGGCTGGGTCAGCGCCGCGGGGACGTCCTCGAAGTCGGCGAGGTTGATCGTGTACGAGGAGGCGGTGTCCTCGGAGTTGACCTGCAGCTTGAACGTCGAGCCCTGCGGGTACGTGGTGCTGAACAGCTTGTGTACCTCGTCGAAGGCGTGCATCGTCTCGCCGGGGCCCGGCGTGTTCGTGAACTGGTAGCTGCCGTACTGCCACTCGTACTCGTTGGTCAGCGTCAGGTCGGGCTGCTGGACGCCGTTGACGTACAACGAAATCGGCGCGGTGTAGTTCGACCCGTCCGAAGTGTCCGGAATGCTGTAACGGAGGTCGATCGAGTTGGTCGCGACCGGCGAGGTGAAGGTGACGGACTGGCCGTTGGTCAGGGTGACCGCCTCGCGGCCCACGGCCGACTGGGTCAGCTGGCCCATGAGCCAGTCCGGGCCGACGATGCTGCCCGTGTTCGGGGAATTCTGGGCGAGCACCTCGACATAGGGCAGGCTTGCGCCGTTGCCGCCGGTGGCGGTGGCGGCCGAAGCCGTCTGCACCGCCAAGGCGAGAACGCCGCCGGTCAGCAACGCGGTGCTGCCGACTAAGGCGACGCCTCGTCTCAGCCCTCGGATGGAGTGGAACACCTTGCTCCTTTCGATACGGCGACGCCGGACCAGGCCGGCGCCACCACAGTCAGGTGGGATGGAGGAGCGGCACTGCGGTGGTGCGGATGCAGTGGTGCGAGTGCAGTGGTGCGGATGGTGCGGTTGCGGGCTGGTGCAGTGGTGCAGAGGTTTTGGTACGGGGGGTGAGCGGGTTTGATGCAGACAGGGCACAACAGGTCGCCTCGCCGGCTCAGTGTTCGGATGAGCGACGAGGTGGTTCGCCGATGTGGTCGGTTGCAGATCGGTGACGATGTAAGGGGGACCGTAACCTCTGTGACATCCCAGCGCAATATCCAGACGCATCACTGATGAATCTTTACTTAGTCACGCAAGATCCAAAGTCATACGGCGCGAGCCGGGATCGACGACGGGCATCACCGCAGAACGCGCCGCGCCGCCCTCCTCGCACAGGCAGTCCCACGCAGGCCACCGTTCCAAGGCCGCCGCCCGGACACAGAAGGCTGTCTCGCGCAGCCTCCTAGCACCGAAACCCCAAGTCGGCAAGCGAATGGGCCGGACTCGCGGACGCACCGGCGAAGCAGCCACGACCGCGCCCGGCGCCCGGGCCGTCGTACGGGCGGAGGTCACAGGATCGACGCGCAGACCGCGCCAGACAGCTGATCGACCCGCGAAATTTCGGCAGGGGCTGCGCGAAATAAATTGCGCAGATGTCCGTTAGTTGAAAAACGATGGCTGATGTAGGAAGAGGGGCGGCAACCTGATGTCAGGGCTGAACTGGCTGGAGGCTACCTGGTGCTGCGGGGCGGACCCAGAGCGTCAGGGTCCGCATGGCTTGTCCGGGCAGGTGGGGCACTCTGATCTGCCGTGCCCCGAAGATCGCGGTACGGCGGCAGATGTCCGGTGCCCGTGCGAAGCCGACTCGGTCGGGGTCTGTCCCCGGCTGCCGCCGATGTGCGTTTTGAGCTGATCGTTCCCGGTCTCCTCCTCCCATCGTCGATGGGAGGCCGATGCGAGCCGGTCGCCGCGCCTTCAGTGTCTGAGGACTGCGACGCCGCGACGCGGAGCGGTGACGGGGTACGCGACGGGGATGATCGGCACCGAGGCGGTGGCGGTGAGGGTCGAGGCGC
The DNA here is from genome assembly GCF_035552695.1 of Actinospica sp. NCBI lineage: Bacteria > Bacillati > Actinomycetota > Actinomycetes > Catenulisporales > Actinospicaceae > Actinospica > Actinospica sp. The sequence goes on along the minus strand of NZ_DASZKT010000007.1, from coordinate 118,990 downwards.
CGACGACGGAGGCGGTGTAGGTGGCGGTCGTACCGGCCTTGGCGACTGCGTCGGAGAAGCGGAAGGCGCCGGAGGCGTCGGTGGTGAAGGGGCCCAGGTTGGTGGTTGTTCCGCCCGCGACGCGGGAGACGGTGACTTCGGCGCCCGCGAGGTCGGTGACGGAGCCGGTGACGGCGTAACTGGTTCCGGGGTGCGCCAAGGCGGGTGCGTTCAGCGTCATGGTCGAGTTGAGGACGATGGTTTCGAGCGTCGGGGAGGCTCCGTAGCCGTCGACGACGGCGTAGAACACGGAGTCGTTCGCGCCCCAGGCGACGAAGGGGACGGAGTCGCTGCTGTCGTCCTGCGCGGTGTTGACGCCGTAGTCGGCGATAGCGGTCGAATCGCCCAGGTCGAATTCGGCGACGGGCAGCGGGCCGTTGTTGACGCCGCTTTCGACGCCGATCAGCACCTTGTCGTCCGAGGAAACCGCTGCGGAGTTCGGGTAGGGGCCGGTGTTGTAGGTGTTCTCGTTGTCCAGGCCGGCGAGCGAGACTTCGAGCCCGTAGTGCGGGTATCCGCACGAGAGCACGAGGGACTGGCCGTCAGGGGTGATGACCATGCCCTCGAGGTTGTCGCACTCCATGCTCGAGTTCAGCTGACCGGTGTTGCCCGTCGCGAGGGTCAGCGCGCCGGCGTCAACGCTGTAGACGTACACGGTTGACGAGGACAAACCGTAGGTGCCCGTGACCAGGGTATTCGGGGCGTCCGGCGAGGCTTCGAGCGCGGCGCCGTAGTAGTCGGTGCTCGCAGTCGTCGGGCTCGCTGTTCCGGTCGCGAGATCGACCTTCTGGACGTCGAGCGTCGATGCCGTCGTGAACCAGAGTTCGCCACCGGCGAGCGCGACGTGCGCCGGCGAGAGGTTCGGGGTCGAGTAGCTCGTAACCTGGGCGAGCGTGCTCGCGTTGATGACCGAGATCGAATCGCCGCCCGTGTCAGCAACGTACAGCGTGCCGCCATCCGCGGAGAGCGCCATGCCGGAAGCGCCCTGCTGGTTGGTGATCTGGCCGAGAACTCGCCCGGACAGGCTCAGCACTTCGACGTATGTCGAGTCCCCTGAGACGAAGATGTAGCCGGTCTTCGTGTCGACGATCGTGTCGGCCACATTGGAGAATGGCAGTACGGTACTCAGGACCGTATTCGGCTGCGCAGTGGCGGCGTGGGCGGCACCGGCAGCGCCGAACACTCCGGCCGAGCAGGCGACGAACGTGACCACCAGCGCGAAGGCTCGCCGCGATCCGAGATTCATTCATCCCCCCAGGGATCTGTGAGACAAGCTCTGAGCAATGCGAAGCGTACGGCACGGAGCACGGCGGAAGCGTGCCAGGGATCTACTGTTACGCACTTGGCGCGCTGCGAGACCGCGCGTTTTCGTTAGGGCTGCTGCTTTGGCCCGTTCATCTCATTCGACCCGTCGATGCTATGGCGTTTCGTCGTCTCCCGTCGGATACTGGCGGCCGTACGGGAGTTGCGATGACCGGTGAATTCGAGCCGAGTGCCGCGTGGCGCGCGAGGCACGGGGCGACCGTCAGACGCTTGGCCGCGGTCGCCGGGCGGGCGCTTGCGATGCAGGCCGAGGCCGACGCGTCGATCCGAGCCTGCGGCGTCGTCGGCGTCGTCCCGGGTGAGGTGGCCGTGCGCCTGGGCGAGATGCTGCGCGGCTACTCGCGGCTCTACCACGAGGTGGAGGCCGTGGAGACGGAGACGGATCCGGAATTGACCGGTCTGCGCCGCGATCTGCTCGAATTGCTTTCCTACCACGTCCACATGCTGCGCGACGCCGGTGATCTGGTCTTCTCCGGCCGCGACGTCCCGCGCAACGATCGCTTCCGGCGCGAGCTCGCCGAAGGCCTCGGCTCCCGTGCCGAGGACATGGCCCGTCTGCGCGATCAACTCATCTGGGACCGGTGCGACTGAAGCGCATTGCGGTGTCGGAATACGATGGGCCCATGTACGTACCTGGGCACTTTGCCGCCGACCCGCGGGCCGTTGACGCGCTGCTGACGAATCTCGGGGCGGCCGACCTGATCACGGTGACCGAGCAGGGCATGTTGGCGACGTTTCTGCCGCTGCTCTACGACGCCGCGGTGGGCGAGCGCGGGACGCTGCTCGGGCACGTGGCGCGGAACAACGAGCAGTGGCGGCGGGCGCCGATCGGGGAGGCGCTCGCCATCGTCCGCGGCGTGGACGGGTACGTGACGCCGTCGTACTACGCATCGAAGGCTGAGCACGGGCGCGTAGTGCCGACGTGGAACTACCTCACGGCGCACGTGTACGGCGAACTGATCGTGCACGATGACGTCGAGTGGCTCGGCGGATTGGTGCGCAGGTTGACGGACAGGCACGAGGCGGGGCGTGAGCATCCGTGGTCCGTGGACGATGCGCCGAAGGCCTATGTCGAGGGGCAACTGCGCGCGATCGTGGGCCTGGAGTTGCGGATCAGCCGCATCGAGGCGAAGTCGAAGTTCAGCCAGAATCGGTCCGCCGAGGATATCGACAGCCTGGTCGTCGGGCTGGAGCGAGATGGCGAGACGGGCCACGCTGAGGCCGTGCGGGAAGCGCGGCCGGACGCGAAGTAATTTCGGGGCAACAAGTCTCAAGGCGATTCGGGACCGTCCCAGTCGAGCGTCGGGGGTATGCGGCCCTCGAGCGTGAGCAGCCAGCGCTTGGTGGGCAGCGCGTCCGGGCCGCTGCCGAAGCCGCCGAGGCCGTCGGCGGCGACGACGCGGTGGGCGGGGATCAGCATGGCTATCGGGGTGGTGGCCATGACCGTGCCGACGAGGCGGGCGGCTTGGCCGTTGCGCGCCGCCTCCGCGTCGACGGCGCCGCAACGTTCGGCGAGGGCACCGTATGTGATCGTCTCGCCGAAGGGGACGGTCGCCTCCAAGCATTGCAGGACCCTGCGTTGCAGGTTGGAGGTCAGCGACCAGTCGATCGGCAGCTCGAAGCACGGCTTGCGCCAGGTGCCTGCGAAGTAGGCGGCGAGGCGTTCGGTGACGGCGTGGGAGCGGCGGTCCGTGGAGACGTCGGCGAGGTCGAGCCCCTCGGGCAACTGCTCGCTGTCGTTTTCGTGGAAAGCCGCCCAGATCACGCCGCGCGCCGTCGCCGCCACGCGCATGCGGCCGGAGGGCAGCGGCGTGTCCACGGTGAAGCGGATGACAGGGGGCTCCATCACCCCATCAAAGCACGGGCGTCTGACAAGGCTGACGAGCAAGGTAAGCCGACACCGCGCTCATCGCACCGCGCTCATCGCACCGCACTCATCGCACAGCGCGCAGGATCACGAACTTCGGGCTGCCCGCCACGGTTTCGCAGTTGCCGAAGATCTTGCGCAACTTCACGTGGTAGCCGAGGTGCCGGTTGCCGACGACCCAGAATTGGCCGCCGGGGCGCAGGGCGCGGCGGGCGCCGGTGAACATGCGCCAGGCGACCAGGTCGGTGGTGGCGCGGTGCGTGTGGAAGGGCGGGTTGTTCAGGACGAGGTCCGCGCTCGCGTCGGGCACTGGGGACATCGCGTCGCCGACGACGAACTGGGCGTCGCCGGGGTCCGCGACGTTCGCCTCGAAGGTGGCCCGCGCGGACGCGACGGCCTGGTACGACTCGTCGATGAACGTGAGCTGCGCGGTCGGATTCGCCAGCGCCGCGGCGGTTCCGACGACGCCGTTGCCGCAGCCGAGGTCGACGATGTGGTCGCCGCCGTGCGTCACGGGGAGGTACTGCAGGAAGAACCGCGTGCCGATGTCGAGGTGGTCGGCGCAGAAGACGCCCGCGTGGTTCGTCACCTCGCGGCCCGCGATCGCGCCGAGTTTTCTGTCCACAGGCAGTGGATAACTGAGCGGCCACGGATTGTGGGGGCGGACGCGGGTCACGTCCGGCTGCGCGAAGATCAGCCGCGCCTTGCGGACGGCCAGCGAGGTGCGGGTCGGGCCGACGAGCTGCTCGAAGAGGTTCAGCGTCGAGGTGTGGATCTCCGTCGCCTTGCCGGTGCCGACGACGACCGAGCCCTCGTGCAGCCGCGGCGCCAGATGGTGCAGCTGATCCTCCAGCAGCGCAAGGATCTTGGGGATGCGGACCAGGAGCACGTCGATGCGCTCCGGCGGCTCGTCCTGCGTGCTGAGCAGCGTCGCGGAATCACCGGCCCGGGCCCGCGCGGCCTCCATGGCCAGGAAGGAGTCGGTGACGAGGATGGGCCGCGCGTCCTTCATCGGCAGCGCGGCCGGCAGTTCGCCGGTGCGATCGCCGAGCACGACGACGGTCCCGGTCAGTTCGACGCCGGTTTCCTCGAGGTGCCGCAGCAGGTAGTCGTCCGCCGCGTCCGTGCTCACGCTTCCGCTGCCGCTGTCACACCCGGCCGCTGCCGTCGGGTAATCCGCGAATATGCCACGGCACCAGCGTACGCCGCCGTGGCCACCGCCATGATCCAGAAGCTCGTGGGCGTGTTCGGCACGAAGTAGGACAGGGTCAGACCGACCCAGACATCGAATACGCCCAGCACCGCCGAGACGGCCAGTCCGACGAAGGGCCGGTCCGTGATCAGCAGCGCGGTTCCGGCGGGCGCGGCGAGCAGGCCGAGCAGCAGCATCGAGCCGACCGCCTGGCTCGCCTCGCCGGCCGTGACGCCGATCAGTACGAGGAACGCGTAGCCGAGCAGCCGCACGGGGACGCCGCGGGCGGCGGCCACGGCCTCATCCAGTGTGGCGAAGAGCAGCGGACGGGCGATGAGCAGGACCAGGACGCTGACCCCGAGGCCGATCCCGAGGGCGACCGCGGCCTGGCCCGAGGAGATGCCGAGGATCGATCCGAACAGCACGTTGACCGTCTGGTTGCCGCTCGAATTCGAGGATCCGGACTGGTTGGTCGTGTACAGCGTCATGAAGAAGACGCCGAGGCCGAGCACCCACGCGAAGACGTTGCCGATCACGACGTCGTCCGCCCGGCCGCGGCGCCCCAATGCGCCGAACAGTACCGCGATCAGGACGCAGCCCACGAACAGCCCGACGCGCAGGTCGATTCCGAAGGCAAGGGCCGCGAGCGCGCCGGTGAACGCGACGTGGGACAGCGCGTCGCCGGTGAAGACCTGCGCGCGCAGCACGAGGAAGTACCCGACGAGGCCGCAGGCGAGTGCGATTCCGGTGCCGGCGACGAGGGCCGTGAGCATGTAGGAGTGATGGAACATCGTCACGCCACCGCCGTTCGGACCACGCGCCGTGCGGATTTCGCGGCGTACGCCACGACGTAGCAGGCGAAGGCGAGCGAGGTGATCGTGAATCCGGTGGCCTGGTTGCCGAAGTAGGCCCAGGCCAGGCCGAACCAGGTGACGAGCACGCCGAGCACGACGGTGAGCAGGAGGCTGAGACCGGGACGGGCCGTCAGGACCTGGGCCGTCGCGGCGGGCATCACCAGGAGCGCGAACACGAGCAGCGAGCCGGTGAACTTGGAGACCTCGGCGACCGTCGCGCCGAGCAGCACCAGGAACAGGATGTTCAGCGCGCGTACCGAAACGCCCCTGGCGACGGCGACTGCGGGATCGATCGAGGCGAACAGCAGGCGGCGGCCGATCACCAGCATGATCGTCAGGACCGCGACGGAGACGATGACCAGCGTGAGCACGTCCCCGTTCGTGATGCCGAGGAAGTTGCCGAACAGGAACGCCGAGGTGCTGCTGAGGAATCCGCCGTAGAGGTCGAGGAACACCGCGCCGAGCGCCAGCGAGAACGCCTGCACGACGGCGATCAGCGCGGACGAGTGCGCGCGCTCACCCACGCCGGTGCCGCCGCCTCGGGAGAGCAGCGCGATCACCAGCGCCGAACCGACGCAGAAGCCGAAGTAGCCGAGCGTCGCGCTCAGTCCCAGGTACACGGCCGCCGCCGCGCCCGGGAAGCCGGTCACCGCGATGGAGTGTCCGGCGAAGCTCTGCCGGCGCAGCACCATGAACCAGCCGATCACGCCGGCCAGCAGCGCGACGGCGAATCCGGCGCGGAAGCCGTTGACCATCGACGGCAGCGACCACATCCACCGCACATCGTTGATGATGTTCCACGTGAATCCAGGGTTCACCGGAGTGCCTCATGGTGCTCATGCCGATCGGTGTGCAGCGCGGGGGCCTCGGGGCCGCCGACCACGACGAGCCGTCCGTCCGCCGCGCGCAGCACCTCGACCGGCGTGCCGTACAGCCTGGTCAGCGTCTCGGTGGTGATCACCTCGGCGGCCGGTCCGGAAGCCGCGCCGCCGCTGACGATGTAGACGACCCGGTCCAGGTAGCTGAGGATCGGGTTCACGTCGTGCGCCACCATGACCACGGCCACGTTCTCCTGCCGGCAGATCCGGTGGATCAGCGCCGCGATCCCGGCCTGGTTCGGCAGGTCCAGCGAGTCCAGCGGCTCGTCGAGCAGCAGCAGCCGCGGCTTGCGCACGAGGGCCTGCGCGATCAGCAGGCGCTGCTGCTCGCCGCCCGAGCACTCGCCGATCGGCCGATGCGCGTACGCGGAGGCGCCGACGAGTTCGATCACCTCGCGCACCCGCTCGTCGGCCGCTCGACGCGCGGCGCTGAACCGGCGCGAGAACGGCAGCGGCACACCCCAGCGGTCGCCGTCCAGGCCGAGCCGCACCACGTCCACGCCGCGGATCCGCAGCGAGCCGTCGAAGTTCCGCCGCTGCGGCAGGTAGCCGATCTGCTCGCCCGCCGCGCCCGGCCGCTGCCCGAGCACGCTCACGCTGCCCGCGGCGGCCGGAAGCGTGCCCAGCAGGACCTTGATCATCGTCGATTTGCCGACGCCGTTCGGCCCGAGCACGGCCACGAACTCGCCCGGGCGCACGGTCAGCTCGACGCCGCTCCACAGCAGGCGTCCGCCCACCGACACGGCCGCGTCGTGCAGGGAGAGAACAGCGTCGTCAGTCATTTCAGTGCCCTGTCGCCTCGGCCAGCGCCTTCTGGAGGTTCTGCAGTTCGCCGACCATCCACTGCTGGAAGCTGTCGCCCGCCGGAGAAAGCGTCTCGGTCACCGTCGTCACCGGGATGCCCTCCTGCTGGGCGAGCTTGAGCTGCGCCTGGATGTCGGGCGTGGAGTTCTGCGAGTTGTAGACGTAGACCTTGATCTGCTTGCCCTGGATCTGCTGATCGATGGTCGCCTTGTCCGCCGACGTCGGGTCGGTGCCCTCGCTGATGTCCTTGAGGAAGGAGTACGGCGTCAGCATGTCAAGGCCGAGGCTGTCGGCGAGCGGCGAGACGATCGACTCGGAGGCGCCGATCGGGGTGCCGGCGTACTTCGACTTGATCGTGGTCTCCAGCTGGTTGTACTCGGCCAGCGTGCTGTCCTCGAAGGTCGTCTTCTGGCTCGCGAAGTACGACGCGTCGGCCGGGTCGATCTTCTGGTACGCGGCCGTGACCGCGTCGATGACCTTGTACACGCTGGCGTGCGAGTACCACTGGTGCGGATTGTCGCCGTCCTTGAGCCCGAGCACGTCGCCGACGGTCAGCACCGTGCGCGCGGAGTTCGGGTTCGCCGAGACCAGGCCGGGTGCCCAGGACGAGTCGTAGCCGATCCCGTTCTGCACGAACAACTGCGCGCCCGCGATCGTCCGGGCGTCTGACGCGGTCGCCTCGTAGGAGTGCGGGTCGGTGTCCGGGTTGGTGATGATCGCGCTCTCGGTCACCTTCGATCCCCCGAGCTGCGCGGCGATCGAACCCCAGAAGTTCTCGGCGGCGACCACGACGATCTTGCCGCCGCCGGACGCGGAGACCGACGCGCCGCCGGGAGCGGTCGTCGTGCAGGCCGAGGCGGCCAGCGCGGTCACCGCGCCGAGGGCGGTGAGGCCGGCCACGATGCGTCTGCGCGGCCGCGACGCGGTGGGGTTGGACACGGAAGGCCCCCAAAGGCTGAGAATGAACATCATTTTAACCGGTGGACGGCGTTAAGGCTAGTGAAAATCGTTTTCATGTGCAAGGGGCGGATAACCTGAGGCGGCGCGCCCCGCGCGCCGCCTATGCTGGATCCGTCATGTGCGCTCATGGACCCACCAACACCCTGGACGACCTGCGTTCCCGGCTGCCGGAACTGGCCCCGCGCGACGCGGCCCGGCTGCGCCGGCGGATCGACGGGGCGCGCCGGGTGCGCAAGCCGGAGGCCGCCGCGGCGATCGCGACCGAGATCGCCGGGCAGATCGACGCCGCCATAGCCCGGCTCGAGGCCCGGCGGGCGGCCGTGCCCGCGCTCGAGTATCCGGAGAACCTGCCGGTCAGCGCCAAGCGCGCGGAGATCCTCGCGGCGATCCGGGACAACCAGGTCGTGATCGTCGCGGGTGAGACGGGCTCCGGGAAGACGACGCAGATCCCGAAGATCTGCCTGGAACTCGGCCGCGGGCTCCGCGGCGTCATCGGGCACACGCAGCCGCGCCGGCTCGCCGCGCGCACGGTGGCCGAACGCATCGCGCACGAGCTGAAGACCGAGATCGGCGCCGTCGTCGGCTACAAGGTCCGGTTCACCGACAAGGGCGGCTCGGACACCCTGGTCAAGCTGATGACCGACGGCATTCTGCTCGCCGAGCTCCAGCACGACCGCGACCTGCTGCAGTACGACACGCTCATCATCGACGAGGCGCACGAGCGCAGCCTCAACATCGACTTCATCCTCGGCTATCTCAGGCAACTGCTTCCGCGCCGACCCGACCTCAAGGTCATCATCACCTCGGCGACGATCGACCCCGAGCGCTTCGCCGCGCATTTCGCCTCCCCGAGCGGAGAGCCCGCGCCGATCGTCGAGGTCTCCGGCCGCACGTATCCCGTCGAGGTGCGCTACCGGCCCATCATCGACCTCGACGATCCGGACGGCGACCCGGACCGCGACCAGGTGCAGGCGATCAGCGACGCGGTCGGCGAGCTCCAGGCCGAGGGCGACGGCGACATCCTCGTGTTCCTGAGCGGCGAGCGGGAGATCCGCGACACGGCCGACGCACTGAACAAGCTGCAGCTGCGACGCACCGAGGTCATCCCGCTCTACGCGCGACTGTCCAGCGCCGAGCAGCACCGCGTCTTCCAGCCGCACAGCGAGCGACGCGTCGTGCTGGCCACGAACGTCGCCGAGACCTCGCTGACCGTGCCCGGCATCAAGTACGTCATCGACCCGGGCACGGCGCGCATCTCCCGCTACAGCCATCGGCTCAAGGTGCAGCGGCTGCCGATCGAGCCCGTATCGCAGGCCTCGGCGAACCAGCGCAAGGGACGTTGCGGACGTACGTCGGACGGCGTGTGCATCCGGCTCTACGCCGAGGCCGATTTCACCTCCCGGCCCGAGTTCACCGAGCCGGAGATCCTGCGCACGAACCTGGCCTCGGTCATCCTGCAGATGACGAACATCGGGCTCGGCGACATCGCCGGATTCCCGTTCCTCGAGCCGCCGGACCGGCGCAACATCAAGGACGGCCTCGACCTGCTGCACGAGCTCGGCGCGGTCGAGCCCACGTCCCCCGACGCGAGGCCCAATCTCACTCCCGTCGGCCGCAAGCTCGCCCGCCTCCCGGTCGATCCGCGGCTCGCGCGCATGGTCATCGAGGCCGATCGCGGCGGCTGCCTCAACGAAGTCCTGGTCATCGCGTCCGCGCTGTCCATCCAGGACCCGCGCGAGCGTCCTGTGGACAAGCAGACACAGGCCTCGCAGAGCCATGCCCGCTTCATCGACAAGGAAGCGCAGTCGGACTTCCTGACGTACCTCAAGCTCTGGGACTACATCAAGGAGAAGCAGCACGAGCTGTCCTCGAACCAGTTCCGCAAGCTGTGCAAGAACGAGTTCCTGCACTACCTGCGCATCCGCGAGTGGCAGGACCTGCATGCGCAACTGCGGCAGTCGATCCGCGACCTCGACGTCGTCCCCAACTCTGTTGTAGCGCATCCACAGGCTGTGCACAGAGCTCTGCTATCAGGGCTGCTCTCGCACCTCGGCATGTACGACTCGGAGAAGCGCGAATACCTCGGCGCCCGCAACGCGCGGTTCGCCATCTTCCCCGGCTCATCGCTGTTCAAGAAGTCACCGCGCTGGGTCATGGCCGCCGAGCTGGTGGAGACGTCGCGGCTGTGGGGGCGCGTCGCGGCACGCATCGAGCCGGAGTGGATCGAGGAGCTCGCCGAGCACCTCGTGAAGCGCAGCTACAGCGAACCGCACTGGTCAAAGGCTGAAGAATCCGTGCTGGCCTACGAAAAGGTCACGCTGTACGGCATCCCGATCGTCTCGCAACGCAAGATCCACTACGGCAAGATCGATCTCGAGCTCAGCCGCGAACTGTTCATCCGGCACGCGCTGGTCTACGGCGAGTGGACGACGCGGCACCAGTTCTTCCACGACAACCGCAAGCTGCTCAAGGAGGTCGAGGAGCTCGAGAACCGCGCCCGGCGGCGCGGCATCGTCGTGGACGACGAGACGCTGTTCGACTTCTACGATCAGCGCGTCGGAGCCGAATGCACCTCGGCGCGGCACTTCGATACGTGGTGGAAGAAGGCTCGGCAGGAGGCGCCGGACCTGCTCTCCTTCGAGCGTTCCATGCTCGTGAACGAGAACGCGGCGGCCGTCACCGAGGAGCAGTACCCGAACGTCTGGCGGCAGGGCAAGCTGCGCTTCAAGCTGACGTACCAGTTCGAGCCGGGAGCCGACGCGGACGGCGTGACCGTGCACATCCCGTTGGCCGTGCTCAACCAGGTCGAGCCGGAGGGCTTCGACTGGCAGATCCCCGGCCTGCGCGAGGAACTCGTCACCGAGCTGATCCGCTCACTCCCCAAGCCGATCCGCCGCAGCTTCGTCCCCGCGCCGAACTACGCGAAGGCACTGCTCGAGAAACTCCCGGCCCGCGAGGGATCGTTGCTGGACGGCCTGGAACGCGAGATGCGCCGCATGGGCGCGCGCGATCTCGACCGTTCCGACTGGGACCTCGACCGGCTGCCCGAGCACCTGACGATGACCTTCCGCATCATCGACGAGCGCAATCGAGCGGTCGCCGAGGGCAAGGACCTCGTCGCGCTCAAGGAGCGCCTCAAGCCTCAGCTGCGCGAATCCCTGTCCTCCGCCGCGGACGACCTCGAACGCACCGGCCTGAAGACCTGGGACTTCGGCCCCGTCGCGCATGTGTACGAGCAGCACCAGCGCGGCGTCGCGATGAAGGCGTATCCGGCGTTGGTCGACGAGGGCCAGTCCGTGGCGCTCAAGCTGTTGGACACGCCGGAGGAGCAGTCGGACGCGATGCGTCTCGGCGTACGCCGCCTGCTGCTGCTCAACATCCCCTCGCCAGTGAAGGCGATGCTGGCCGCGCTCGACAACAAGCAGAAGCTGGCTCTCGGCACGAACCCCTACGGTCCGGTTCCGCTGCTGTTCGAGGACTGCGTCGCCTGCGCCGCCGACTACCTGATGGACGAGAACGGCGGCCCGGTCTGGGACCAGGCCGACTTCGCCGTGCTGCGTGAGAAGGTGCGCAACGACCTCGCCGAGACCGCGGAAAACGCTCTCGTCATCGTCGCCGACATCCTCGCCGCCGCCCACGAACTCGACCGCCGGCTCAAGGGCAGGGCCAGCCTCGCGCTGCTCCCCTCGCTCACCGACGTGAAGACGCAGCTCGCGAACCTGCTGCCCAAGGGCTTCATCTCCGCGACCGGCTACGAGCAGCTACGCCACCTGCCGCGCTACCTGCGCGCGATCGCGTACCGCCTCGACAAGATGAACGACGACCCCTACCGCGACCAGACGAACCTGGCCAAGGTCGCCCAGCTGCAGCGCGAATACGAGGACGCCCTCGCCCGCGTCCCCCGGGGCCGTCGCCCCGGCGCCGAACTGCGCCAGGCGCGCTGGCTGATCGAGGAGTTCCGCGTCAGCCTCTTCGCCCAGCAGATCGGCACCGCCACGACGGTCTCCGAGAAGCGCATCAGGAAACTGCTGGCCTGATTCCGCTGGTTCCCTAGTCCACTCGGTAGCCGGCCACCGCATCCTCGTCGAGCTCGATACCGAGGCCCGGCGTCTGGGGCACGGTCAGAAACCCATCGGGGTCGATATCCAGCGGCTCGGCGAGCATGAAGTCGCGGCGCCGCGGGGTCCAGGTCGGCGGGTCGTAGGGGAACTCGAAGTAGGGGCCGCCGCCGATTCCCGCGGCGACGTGCAGGTTCGCCAGCAGGGCGATGCCGTCGGACCAGGTGTGCGGGGTGTAGTGACGGTGCTTGAGCAGCGCGAGTTCGGCGAGGGTGCGAGCACGCAGCATGCCGACGGCCTGCACCACGTCCATCTGGTAGACGTCGAGGGCGTCCAGCTCCAGCGAGCGCAGCAGCTCCGGGACGGAGCGGTGCAGCCCGCCCGCCGCGATGCGCACGTGCGGGATGTCGGCGCGCAGTCGCTTGTAGCCGGGGAGATCCGGATAGGGCAACGGATTCTCGACCCAGAACACGCCCAGCTCGCCGAGCTCCGCGACGAGCTTTCTGGTGCGCACGAGGTCCGTCGTGCGCTCTCCGCCGCCGGAGCCGGCGACCGAGCCGGCGACCTGCCAGGACTGGTCGAGGTCCACCATGATCTCGAACTCGTCGCCCACCGCCTCGCGCGTGCGCCGCACTGCTTCGATGCCCTCGCGCAGCCGCGTCCGGTCCATCCGGATCTTCATCGCGCGGAAGCCGCGTTCCTTCAGCGCCGACGCGGATTCGGCGCGGTCCGCCGGGGATCGCAGCTCGCCGGTCGACGCATACGCGGGCAGCCGCTTGGCCGCGTTGCCGAAGAGCACCGAGACCGGCTGGCCGGTCACCTGGCCGATGATGTCCCAGCACGCCGCCTCGAGCGACCAGTACGCGGCGCCGCGCAGGCCGATCGCCTCGATCGTGCGGACCTGGGCGACGATGTCGAGGGGGTCGGTGCCGAGGAACAGCTGCCGGTGGGTGTCGAAGCCGTCCAGCGTGTCACCGGCCGTGGCCACGCCGGTGATGCCCTCGTCCGTGTGCACGCGCACCAGCGTGGTCTCGAATCCCTGCCACGGCTCCGGCTCCCAGGCGGCCTGGAACGGCGGGTCCAGGGGCAGCCGCAGCCGCTCCAGCGCTATGTGGGTGATCTTCATCTGCCGTCGGGATCCTTCCGGCCGCGGGCGTGCTGCTCGAGATCGGTCTTCGAGGCCTCATTCGCCCCTCACCTCGATGTTAGCCGCGATTCGCCCGTTTCGCCCGGGTGCTGCGCGACAGGCCCGGAAAGCACGTGACGGCCCGCCCCCGGCGAGGGGCGGGCCGTGCTTGGGTCCAGATGGCGTCGGTGCGGCGACGCGTCGCGGCCGCCGGGTCCGAACCGGTGACCGTCGTGGGTAGTGCGGTTTTCCGATACTTCCGGGTACTGCCTGGTCCTGCGGGTACTGCTGGTCTCGCTGCCGTGTCCGTCCGGGTGCGCCGGAGCGGATCAGGCCTCCCGCTGCGCCGGGATGCCGGCGAGCAGGGCCCGCACCTCGGCCTCCCGGTACCGGCGGTGCCCGCCCAGAGTGCGGATAGACGTGAGCTTGCCGGCCTTGGCCCACCGGGTGACCGTCTTCGGGTCCACTCGGAACATCGTGGCCACCTCGGCCGGGGTCAGCAGCGGCTCAGCGTCGGGCGTGCGCGCGGTCATGAGCGGCTTCCTCCATCTCCATGGTGCCCGGCCCGGCTGCGGGCCGGATCGACTGGATCCTCCCCGATGGTCCGTCATGCCGTCAGGTACAAGGTCGGGCGTGCCGGTAATCGGACGAACGGCTTGTCGTTCAAGAACTAGAAGTACACCATCCGGAGCCGCTTGGCCGCGAACTCTATGAAATCGATACATAGAAGAGGCAAATCGCTGGAAGCGGACGATCCGCGCGAGCCGCCCATTTGCGGACAGTGGCGGCATGGTGACTTTTCGTCATGCGCCCGGTCCTAACCGGGCGCGGCGGGCGGTGCGGCGCTAAGCAGACAGGTCCACTGTACCCACGTGAAACCGAACCATATTGGATCTTGGCGGAGAACGGAAGACCTGTGAATGAACCCGCCGCGGCCGCGGCCGCTCCGAGGATCTACCCTTTACCCAGGGACGATCGGGAGACCCCCGACCCCCTGAATCCGAAGCAACGAGCATCGGCACGTCTCGATGAGGAGACCCCTTCAGACATGAGCACCGACTCCCACTTCGCGCCCGGCGGACCCGAGCAGATCGTCTACTGCCACGACGAGCCCAGCGGCCTGCGCGCGATCATCGCCATCCACTCCACCGCACTCGGCCCCTCCCTCGGCGGCACCCGCTTCTACCCCTACGCGTCCGAGGCCGCGGCCCTCGAGGACGTGCTGAACCTGGCCCGCGGGATGGCCTACAAGAACGCGCTCGCCGGCCTCGACCTCGGCGGTGGCAAGGCCGTGATCATCGGCGATCCGGCGAAGGACAAGAGCGAGGCGCTGCTGCGCGCCTACGGCCGCTTCGTCCAGTCGCTGCACGGGCGCTATCTGACCGCGTGCGACGTCGGCACCTACGTCGCCGACATGGACGTGGTGGCCCGCGAGTGCGCGTACGTGACCGGGCGCTCCCCGGAGAACGGCGGCGCCGGCGACTCCTCGATCCTCACCGCGTTCGGCGTCTACCAGGCGATGCGTGCCTGCGCCCGCGACCGCTGGGGCGCGGACGAGCTGACCGGGCGCCGGGTGGGCATCGCCGGGATCGGCAAGGTCGGCCGGCACCTGATCGGGCACCTGACCGAGGAACGGGCCGAGATCGTGGTGACGGACGTCAACGCCGGCGCGCTCGACTGGGTGCGCGCGCATCACCCCGAGGTGCGCGTCGTCGGCTCCACCGAGGAACTGCTCGCCGTCGACCTGGACGTCTACGCGCCGTGCGCGCTCGGCGGCGCGCTGGACGACGCGGTCGTCGAGACGCTCCGCGCGGCCGTGGTCTGCGGCGCGGCCAACAACCAGTTGGCACATCCCGGCCTGGACAAGATCCTGGCCGAGCGCGGCGTGCTCTACGCCCCGGACTACCTGGTGAACGCGGGCGGCGTGATCCAGGTGGGCGACGAGGCCGCGCACCTGGGCGACGGCGGATTCAGCTTCGAGCGGGCCAAGGCGCGCGCCGCCCGGATCTACGACACCACGCTCGAGATCCTGCGCCGCTCGAAGTCCGACGGCGTGCCCCCGGCGGCCACCGCCGACCGACTCGCCGAGGAGCGGATGCGCGACGTCTCCCGGCTGCGCGGCATCCTGCTTCCTGGCTAGCCCCCGGCGGCCTGAACGCGCAGATTGCGCGCCGAAGCGGGCGGCACGCGGGCGTCGGAATCGACCATCCGCGCGATGGGGATGTATCCTCAACCGAGGTATCGAGTCCCCGCGGTGGAGAGGTTTTCGGCCCCCTGCCGTACCGCTTCGGCGCGGAACCAGGTACCTTTAGCTGTGTGACCGGTCCAGCGATCCCCACGTGAGGCATCGGTCACGTCAGTGACTGTGTCGTTGATCGTTGTCGAGACCCGGGGTTGTGCGAACGCCCCGTCGTTGAGGGGGTCGAGCCATGGGGCGCGGCCGGGCCAAGGCCAAGCAGACCAAGGTCGCTCGCCAGCTGAAGTACCAGCCGGCCGGTGATCTTGACCGTCTGCGGTCGGAGCTGGGCGTCAGTGATCCGCCATCGAGGAGCAATGGTTCCAGCGACCATGACCTCGATGACCGCTATGCGGACTACGCGGATTATGCCGAGGACGCCGAAGAGGATGAGGACGAAGAGGATGACGAGGACGACTCGTTTCCTCATCGTTGACCCAAGCTGAGTAAGGGCAGGTAGGAGGGCTGACAGCCGCTCCGCCTGCCCTTCCTTGGCTTGCGTACGGGCGTGCCCGGACCCGCCTGGATCGGTCGTCGGGCTTCCGCGGGCCGTTGTCCGGCACAAGCCGCGATGGCCGCGGGGCTCTCCGGCGGCGTCGGCGCTCAGCCGGCGTAGTCGCCGACCAGGGCCGCCGAGCCGGGTGCCTTCGGGTCGGTCGCCGCTGCCACACTGCCCAGCGACCAGGCCCGCAGGCCGAGCTCGTCCAGCGCGCGCAGTGCCGACTCCGCCTGCTCCGCCGGGAGCACGGCGACCATGCCGACACCCATGTTCAGCGTGCGCTCCAGTTCGCCGCGCTCGATCGAACCGACCTCGCCGACGGTCTGGAACACGGCGGGCGGCGTCCAGGTCGAGCGCTCGAGCCGTGCGTGCAGACCGGCCGGGATCACCCGCGCCAGGTTCGCCGCCAGGCCGCCACCCGTGACGTGCGCGTACGTGTGGATCTCGACTCGGCGCGCGAGCTCCAGGCAGGCCTTCGCGTAGACCTTCGTCGGCTCCAGCAACTCCTCGCCGAGCGTCCGGCCGAACTCCGGCACCTGCCGGCCGAGTTCCCAGCCGGCCTGCTTCAGCAGCACGTGCCGGACGAGCGAGTATCCGTTCGAGTGCAGGCCCGAGGAGGCGATGGCCAGCACCGCGTCACCGGCCCGGACCCGGTCAGGACCGAGCAGTTCGTCCGCCTCGACGACGCCGGTGGCCGCGCCGGCCACGTCGTACTCGCCCGGCGCGAGCAGCCCCGGGTGCTCGGCCGTCTCGCCGCCGATCAGCGCGCAGCCCGCCTCGGCGCACGCCTCCGCGATGCCCCGGACGATCGCCGCGACCGTCTCCGGCACGACCTTGCCGATGCACACGTAGTCCGTCATGAACAGCGGCTCGGCCCCGCAGACCACGAGGTCGTCGACGACCATGCCGACGAGGTCGAAGCCGATGGTGTGATGTACGTCCAGCTTCTGCGCCAGCGCGACCTTCGTGCCGACGCCGTCGGTCGAGGTGGCCAGCAGCGGCCTGCGGTAGCGGGTCAGCGCACTTGCGTCGAACAGCCCGGCGAAGCCGCCGAGCCCGCCGAGCACCTCGGGCCGGGAGGCCTTCGCCACCCACTGCTTCATGAGCTCGACCGCGCGGTCACCGGCTTCGATATCAACGCCAGCGGCAGCGTACGTGTTCACAGACAAGCCTTTCAGGGGTGGCTGAGCGACGCGGCCACGTCGGTCGGGATCTCCAGCAGATGCTTGCCCAGCCGCTCCGGGTCGGGCAGCTCGACCGGGTAGACCCCGTCAAAGCACGCCCGGCACAGCCGGTCCGCCGGAATCGTGGTCGCCTCGATCATGCCGTCGATCGAGATGTAGCCGAGCGAGTCGGCGCCGAGCGAGTGCGCGATCTCCTCGACCGAGAGGCCGTTGGCGATCAGCTCGGCCCGGGTGGCGAAGTCGATGCCGTAGAAGCACGGCCACTTCACCGGCGGCGAGGAGATCCGCACGTGCACCTCGCGCGCTCCGGCCTCGCGCAGCATCCGGACCAGCGCCCGCTGCGTGTTGCCGCGCACGATGGAGTCGTCGACCACGATCAGCCGCTTGCCCTCGATGACCTCGCGCAGCGGGTTCAGCTTGAGCCGGATGCCGAGCTGCCGGATCGTCTGGCTGGGCTGGATGAAGGTGCGGCCGACGTACGCGTTCTTGACCAGGCCGTGCCCGAACGCTATGCCGGACTGCTCCGCGTAGCCGATCGCCGCGGGGGTGCCGGACTCCGGCGTCGGGATGACGAGGTCGGCCTCGACCGGGTGCTCGATCGCCAGGCGGCGGCCCATCGCCAGCCGCGAGGCGTTGACCGAGCGTCCGGCGATGCTGGTGTCCGGGCGGGCCAGGTAGACGTACTCGAAGATGCAGCCCTTGGGCTCGGCCGGGGCCCAGCGCTGCGAGCGCAGGCCGTCCTCGTCGATGACGACGAGCTCGCCCGGCTCGATCTCCCGGATGAACGAGGCGCCGACGATGTCCAGCGCGGCGCTCTCGCTCGCGACGACCCAGCCGCGGTCCAGGCGGCCGAGCACGAGCGGCCGGATGCCCTGCGGATCGCGCGCGGCGTAGAGCGTGGTCTCGTCCATGAACACGAGCGAGAAGGCGCCGCGCAGTCGGGGCAGCACCTGCAGCGCCGCGTCCTCGAGGCTGAGCTCGGAGCGGCTGGCCAGCAGGTCGGTCATCATGTCGCTGTCGGAGCTGGCGCCGCGGTCCTTGCCCAGCACCTCGCCGTTCGCCCGGGCGGCGCCGACCAGCTCGACCAGCTCGGCCGTGTTGGTCAGGTTTCCGTTGTGCCCCAGCGCTATCGCCCCGTGCGACGTGGCCCGGAAGGTGGGCTGCGCGTTCTCCCAGACGGAGGACCCGGTGGTCGAGTAGCGGGTGTGCCCGACGGCCAGATGCCCGCGCAGCGTGCCGAGCGTCTCCTCGTCGAAGACCTGCGAGACCAGACCCATGTCCTTGTACACCAGGATCTGCGAGCCGTTCGAGGCCGCGATCCCCGCCGACTCCTGCCCCCGGTGCTGCAGCGCGTAGAGCCCGAAGTAGGCCAGCTTGGCGACCTCTTCCCCGGGAGCCCAAACGCCGAACACTCCACAGGCGTCCTGCGGGTGCTTTTCTTCGTCGGGGAGTATGTCGTCGGTCAGTCGTCCGTCTGGGCGCTTCACGCGTCCAGTCTACGTCATGGCCGACGGCCCCCGATCAGCCGTTGAGACAGATCGGGGGCCGTAGCCTTCACCTGACCGAGATGAACTCGGATCTCGGCTCAGTAGCTCGTGTAGTACCCGAAGATGTCCGCGATCATCTGGACGGTGCCGGCGGACTCCTGGTTGTAGAGGGTGAAATCGCCGGAACCATCGGCGGGGACCTGGGACAGGCCGGCGATGGTCTGGCCCTTGGAGTAGTTGAGGTTGGACGTGGCCGGCCTCGTCGAGCCGGTCGGGTAGGCGATGATCAGACCGCTGCCGGTCGGGGCGGTGATGGTCAGGTTCGCCGCGTACGCGCTGGCCGTCGACGGAATGGCGCCGTTGCCCGCGATCTTCAGCGAGACGGGCACGCCGGATCTGAGCGGGCCGACAGCGCCGAGCCCCTTGCGCGTGTCGAGGATGCGAGTCGGTCCGTAGGCGGTGTAGTCGGATCCGGCGGTGGAGAAATAAACCGTCCTGGTGGCGCTGCTGCCCTCGCTGTCGATGGCCGTCGTGGTGATCGTGTACAACGTTCCGGGCTTCAGGTACGTGTGCGGCACCGGGACGCCCGCGGCGGCGGAGGCCACCGGGCTCCCGTCACCGAAGTTGTCCTTCACGGTGAGAGCATGACCCCTCTCAGGAGAGGCAATACTCGACTATAGAGGCAGATACGCACTTAGGTCGCTGCGCGGCCCCGAGGCGGAGATCCGGCCGTCGGCGATGGCGTCGGCCCACGCCAACGAACCGTCGGCGAGGGCGAGCCAGGTGGCGGCGTCGGTCTCGACGATGTTGGGCGGGGTGCCGCGGGTGTGGCGGGGGCCCTCGACGCACTGCACGGCGACGAAGGGCGGGACGCGGAGCTCGACGCTGCGGCCGGGAACCTTCTGCGCGAATGCGCGTACTGATTCCTTGACCGCGGCGGCGAGCTCCTTGCGATCCATCCGGCTTCCGCTTCCGGTCAGCCGAACAGCTTCGGGAAGGTGCCGGTCCACGCCTCGCGCAGCTCGCCGAGCGGGATGGCGAACTGGTCCTGCACGTCGAGCTCGTCGCCGTCCACGACGCCGATGCGCACCACCGGGACGTTCCGGAAGTTGCACATGTCGGTGAACCGCTTCTCCTCGCTGCGCGGCACCGCGACGACGGCGCGCCCGGCCGACTCGGAGAACAGCGCGACGAAGGGGTCGAGCTCGCTCGGCAGCACGACGCGGGCGCCGTGCCCGCCGCGCAGGCAGGACTCCGCGATCGCCTGGATCAGGCCGCCGTCGGACAGGTCGTGCGCGGCCGAGAGCATGCCGTCCCGGGAGCCCGCGATCAGGATCTCGGCCAGCTGCCGCTCGCGCTCCAGGTCCAGCTTCGGCGGGAGGCCGCCGAGGTGGCCGTGCACCACGTGCGCCCACTCGCTGCCGCCGAACTCGTCGCGCGTCTCGCCGACCAGCAGCAGGATCTCGCCCTCGGTCTCGAAGGCGCTCCTGGTGCGCCGGGCCACGTCGTCGATCACGCCGAGCACGCCCACGATCGGGGTCGGGTGGATCGCCTCCGCGCCGGTCTGGTTGTAGAAGGAGACGTTGCCTCCGGTCACCGGAGTGCCCAGCTCCAGGCACGCGTCCGCGAGACCACGGCAGGCCTCGGCGAACTGCCACATCACCTCGGGGTCCTCGGGGGAGCCGAAGTTCAGGCAGTCGGTGACCGCGAGCGGATTCGCGCCGGTCGCGGCGACGTTCCGGTACGCCTCGGCGAGCGCGAGCTGCGCGCCGGTGTACGGGTCGAGCTTGGTGTAGCGGCCGTTTCCGTCCGTGGACAGCGCGATGCCGAGACCACCGGTCTCCGAGTCGCCGCCCTCGGACAGCCGCAGCATCCCGGAGTCCTCGCCGTGCGCCAGGATCGTGTTGCCGCGCACGCGGTGGTCGTACTGTTCAAGCACCCAGGTCTTGTCCGCGAGGTTGGGGCTGGCGATCATCCGCAGCACCGTCTCGCGAAGCTGCTCGCCGCTCTTCGGACGCTCGAGCCGCGCCGAGTCCGGCACGTCGGCCTGCAGCGAGTCCTGCCAGGACGGCCGGTGGTACGGACGCTCGTAGACAGGGCCCTGATGAGCGAGCGTGCGCGGGTCGACATCGACGATCGTCTCGCCGTGCCAGGTCATCCGGAGCCGGCCGGTGTCGGTGACCGTGCCGATGACCGTCGCGATCACGTCCCACTTCTCGCAGATCGCGAAGAACCGCGGCAGCTTCTCCGGCGTCACCACCGCCATCATGCGTTCCTGCGACTCGCTCATGAGGATCTCCTCGGGAACGAGCGTCGCGTCACGCAGCGGGGCCAGGTCCAGCTGCACGTCCATGCCGCCGGTGCCCGCGGCCGCGAGCTCGGTGGTCGCGCAGGACAGGCCGGCCGCGCCGAGGTCCTGGATGCCGGTGACCAGGTCCTCGGCGTAGATCTCCAGGCAGCACTCGATGAGCACCTTCTCCATGAACGGGTCGCCCACCTGGACGCTCGGCCGCTTGGAGGGCTTGTCCTCGTCGAAGGTCGCGCTCGCCAGCACCGAGGCGCCGCCGATGCCGTCGCCGCCGGTGCGCGCGCCGAACAGCACGACCCGGTTGCCCGGGCCGTCGGCCTTCGCCAGCTTGATCTCGCTCTTCTTGAGCACGCCCACGGACAGCGCGTTCACCAGCGGGTTGCCGGAGTAGCAGGCATCGAAGACGACCTCGCCACCGATGTTCGGCAGGCCGAGCGAGTTGCCGTACCCGCCGATGCCGCGCACCACGCCGGGCAGCACCCGGTGCGTGTCGGCGGCGTCCGCCGGGCCGAAGCGCAGCGGGTCGAGCACGGCCACCGGCCGGGCGCCCATCGTGAGGATGTCGCGCACGATGCCGCCGACCCCGGTCGCGGCACCCTGATAGGGCTCGACGTAGGACGGGTGGTTGTGCGACTCGATCTTGAAGGTGACGGCCAGGTCCCCGCCGACGTCCACCACGCCCGCGTTCTCGCCCGGGCCGACGAGCAGGAAGTCGACCTCCGGGGCCTTGTCGCCGAACTGCTTGAGGTGCACCTTCGAGGACTTGTAGGAGCAGTGCTCCGACCACATCACCGAGTACATGGCCAGCTCGGGCGCGGTCGGGCGGCGGCCCAGGATCTCCCGGATGCGCGCGTACTCGTCGTCCTTCACGCCGAGCGCGGCGTACGGCTGCTCGACCTCAGGGGTCTGCGTCGCGCGCTCGACGGTGTCCACCTGGTACTTGTTCTCGGTCATCAGGCGTTCACCAACTGCTTCAGGAGAGACGTGAAGAAGGGCAGGCCGTCGGTGGCCGGGCCGGGGTACGGGCCCGTCAGCTCCTCGATGGCGTGCTCCGGGTGCGGCATCAGGCCGACGACGTTGCCCGCCGCGTTCGCGATCCCCGCGATATCGCGCGCCGACCCGTTGGGGTTGTCCAGGTACCGGGCGATCACGCGGCCCTCGGCCTCGAGCTCGTCCAGCGTCTTCTCGTCCGCGGCGAACTTGCCCTCGCCGTTCTTGATCGGGATCACGATCTGCTGGCCGACCGAGTAGTCCGAGGTCCACGCCGTCGAGGTCGACTCGACGCGCAGCTTCACGTCCCGGTTGACGAAGAGCGTGCCCGCGTTGCGGATCAGCGCGCCGGGCAGCAGGTGCGATTCGCACAGGATCTGGAAGCCGTTGCAGATGCCGAGCACCGGCAGGCCCTCGCGCGCGGCCGCGATCACGGCCTCCATCACCGGAGAGAAGCGGGCGATGGCGCCGGCGCGCAGGTAGTCGCCGTACGAGAAGCCGCCCGGCAGGATCACCGCGTCCACCCCGTGCAGCGAGGGGTCGCGATGCCAGAGCGCGACCGGCTCGGCGCCGACGACGCGGGCGGCGCGCAGCGCGTCCGTATCGTCCTGGGTGCCCGGGAAGGTGACGACGCCGATGCGCACCGACATCAGTTCTCCACCCGCACTCGGTATTCCTCGATCACGGTGTTGGCCAGCAGCTTCTCGGCCATCTCGCGGACCTGGGCGAGCGCGGCCTCGTCGGCCGGCCCCTCCAGTTCCACCTCGAAGCGCTTGCCCTGGCGGACGTCGACGACCCCGTCGAAGCCCAGGCGCGGCAACGCGCGATTGACTGCCTGACCTTGCGGGTCGAGGATCTCCGGCTTCAGCATGACGTCTACCACGACGCGTGCCATGAACGCTCCCGGTGTCGTGACCACACACGTCCGCGTGTGATCGCTGTTGGCGGTACCTCCAAGGGTACCCGGGCGGGAGCAGTGCCCCCGCCCGTACCGCGCTGAGCTGCGGTTATTCGAACTTGCTGCCGGTCAGCTTCTCGTACGCCTCGACGTACCGCGCCCGCGTCCGCTCGACCACGTCCTCGGGCAGCGGCGGCGGGAACTCGCCGGACTTCCGGTCCCAGCCCGACTCGGGCCCGGTGAGCCAGTCGCGCACGTACTGCTTGTCGTACGAGGGCTGCGGGTGGCCCGGCTCCCACAGGTCGGCGGGCCAGAAGCGCGAGGAGTCCGGGGTGAGCACCTCGTCGGCGAGCACCACCGTGCCGTCGGCGCGCTGTCCGAACTCGAATTTGGTGTCGGCGAGGATGATGCCGCGCCCGGCCGCGATCTCGTGCGCCCTGCGGTAGATCGCGATCGTCAGCTCGCGGATCTCGTTCGCGAGATCGGACCCGACCCGGCGCACGGTCTCGGCGAAGTCGATGTTCTCGTCGTGCTCGCCGACCGCCGCCTTGGCCGCCGGTGTGAAAATCGGTTCGGCGAGCCGTGATCCGTCCACCAGCCCGGGCGGCAGGGCGATGCCGCAGGCGGTCCCGCGCTCGTCGTACTCGCTGAGCCCGGAGCCGGTCAGGTAGCCGCGCGCGACGCATTCGATCTCGATCATCGAGAGGCGCTCGCACAGCATGGAACGGCCGGATAGCAAGTCCTTGTGATCGCGAAGTTCCACGGGGAACATCGCCGGATCGGTCGTGACCAGGTGGTTCGGCACCAGGTCGGTCAGCTGCCCGAACCACCAGAGGCTCAACTGGGTGAGGATCTTGCCCTTGTCCGGGATCGGCGACTCGAGCACGTAGTCGTACGCGGAGATCCGATCCGAGGCGACGAGCAGCAGCTTCCCGTCCACCTCGTACAGCTCGCGCACCTTGCCCGAGCCGAGGTGGCGCACGCCGGGGATGTCGGCGATGGCCGCGGTCGCGGCGCTCACCTCAGCTCCGCCAGCTTCGCGAACATCCCGTCGAGCCGCTCGACGAAGCGCTCCGGGCGGCAGACCTCGTCCAGCCGCTTCTCGTCGATCTCCAGGCCGGCCGCAGCGGCCTCCTCGCGCAGCGTCTCGCGGAAGGGCCGGCCGGTCTCCCAGGTCCGCATCGCCGCGCGCTGGGTCAGCGGGTAGGCCTGGGTGTCCCGCTCCAGGCCCATCTCCACCAGTTCGAGCAGCACCGTGGACGTGTAGATCAGCCCGCCGGTGGACTCCAGGTTGGCGAGCATCCGGTCCTCGTGCACGACCAGGCCGTCGACCAGCCGGATCGTCAGGTTCAGCAGATAGTCCAGCGCGATCGAGGCGTCCGGCAGCGCGATCCGCTCGGTCGAGGAGTGCGAGATGTCCCGCTCGTGCCACAGCGGGATGCCCTCCATCACCGGCACGATCTCCGCGCGCACGATCCGCGCCATGCCCGCGATCCGCTCCGAGATGATCGGGTTCTTCTTGTGCGGCATCGCGGAGGAGCCCTTCTGGCCCTTCCCGAAGGGCTCGGACAGCTCCCTGACCTCGGTCCGCTGTCCGTGCCGCACCTCGAGCGAGATCGCCTCGAGCACCGTCGCCATGATCGCCAGCGAGCCGACCCACTCGGAGATCCCGTCGCGCAGCACGACCTGAGTGGAGACGTCCGCCGCCTTCAGGTTCAGCTTCTGCGCGACGTACTGCTCGACCGCGGGGTCGATGTTCGAGTACGTGCCCACCGAGCCGGAGATCGCCATCACGCCGACGGCCTCGCGGGCGCGCCGGATCCGGTCCCGGGAGCGCGCGACGCCGTAGGCGAAGTCGGCCACCCGGTGGCCCCACACGTCCGGCTCCCCGTGGATGCCGTGGGTACGCCCCACGCGCAGGGTGTTCCGGTGCGCGAGGGCGTGGTCCCGGAGTACGGCGACGAGCCGGTCGGCCTTGGTCAGCAGCAGGTCCGTGGCCTCGACCAGTTGCAGCGCGAGGGCCGTGTCGAGCAGGTCGGAGGAGGTCATGCCGAAGTGCACGAACGCGGCCGCCTCGCGCGGCTCGGTGTTGTCCGCCCAGGCGCTGAGGAACGCGATGACGTCGTGCTGGGTGACGGCCTCGATCTCGGCGACCGCCTCAGGGGTGGGCGCGGGCGCCTTGCGCACCGCTTCGAGGGCGTCGGCGGGGACGACTCCGGCCGCCGCGTGCGCCTCCATCACCAGGGTTTCGACCTGGCACCACAGTTCGTACTTGTGGGCCTCGGACCAGACTCGGCCCATGTCCGGAAGTGTGTACCGTCCGATCACGGCGGATCGCTCCTTCGGAAAAGACTCAGCGGGACAGACCTGGCCCGCCACCCACGATCCTATCGGCGGTCACAGCCGGGCCGCGTAGGACAGCCAGTCCCGCAGCGGGGTGAAGTCGGAGTAGTCCACCAGGGCGTGCACGATCTCGTCGACCGGCACCGTCAGCCCGGCCCGGTCGTGCAGCACGACGCCGTCCAGCCAGTCCACCGCGAACGTCGCGCAGCCCAGGTCCACCAGCCCGCACTGCAGCACGGCGCGCAGCCCGGCCGGGAGTTCGGCGTCACCGGGCTCGTGGATCGGTGCGATCGTCGTACTGGGGGCGGGGGCGAGCAGCAGGGCCCTGGTCTTGGCGACCAGCGGATGGTCCGGCGCCGCGGCCGCCGCCCCGCGCAGGATCGGCTCCGCGACCAGCCGCGTGTAGTCGCTCCAATCGAGCAACTCGTCGACCGGCTGGCTCTGGTAGACGATCGGGACGATCGCCGACACGGCCCGGTCCATCTCCCCCGGCTCGTCCAGCAGATCGCAGCCGGGCCGCTCGCTCAGCCGGTCCGCGAGACCGACGCCCACCCGGTCCCGCTCGCCGAGCTCGACCAGCGCGGCCACGAGCGCGGCGTTCAGCGCGCTCGGCGTGTAGCCCGCGTCCCACGCCGGGTACGCCAGCCGGGTCAGCAGCCGGTCCCAGGCCGCCGCGACCAGCCCCACCTGCTCGTGCGCGTACACCCGGCCGGCCGGTTCCACGATCCGGGCGCGCTGCGAGGCGTTCGCCGCGATCACCCGCTCCATGCCCTCGGCCTTGTTCCGACAGAACTCCGCCACCCACGCCACCACGCCGCGCGGCCACGGCCCGCAGCCCTGCCGCTGGGCGCAGTCCAGGCGCCGTACGACGCGACGGGCCCGGACGACGGCCGGGTCGTGCGCCGCCTCCAGGCCCGCGATCACCGGCGCCAGCAGCCCGCGCAGCTCGCTCACCCGCAGCCACCACAGGAAGGGCGTCCCGATCACCAGCACCGGACCGCCGACCCGGGGCTCGAGCCAGGCGTCGCAGTCCGGGGAGAGTTCTATCGCCGCGGGCGTCGGCACGCCGAGGGCGGCCGAGATCTGCCGGACGATCAGCGCGAGCTCGCTGCGGTCCGAGCTCTCCAGCGCAACCGTCTCCGAGACGGGCGGGGCTATCCGATGGAAGCGCCAGACCGGCACCGCGGCGAAGCCGAGCAGCACGACCACCCCGGCGACCGCGGCGTAGCCCGGCAGCAGCCACGCGGCGAGTACCGCGCACCCGGCCGCCGACAGCAGCCAGAAGGCGACGGCCAGGGCCCCGATCCGCAGGATCGCCCTGGCCAGCCGCGCCGGCTGGTCTGTGACGCCGCCCACCGGCGTTCACCCGCTCCCGAAACGCTCCACGACGGGACCGAAGGAGTCCCCTCAATTCCGGACTGTAGCGCCGGTCAGCGCGCCGTGGCACCCGGGAAGGCCCGGGATGCGCTCATATGAGTGACTGAAGAGCCTACGCGTCGGCCGCGCGCACGCCCCCGGCGAGTGCGGCGGCGGCGATGTCGGTGCGGTGCTGGGCACCGTCGAAGGCGATCTCGGTGACGCCCGCGTAGGCCAGCTTGCGCGCCCTGGCCAGGTCCCGGGCGTGCCCGGTCACCGCGAGCACCCGGCCGCCGGCCGTGACGAGCTCGTCCTCGGCATTGTGCGCGGTCCCGGCCTGGTACACCGTCACCGAACCGCCGGTCGGCGCGGAGAGCATCTCGGCCGCGCGTACGCCGCGGATGACGTCGCCGCTGCGCGACTTCGCCGGATAGCCGTCGGAGGCGAGCACGACGGTGACCGCGGCTCCCTCGCTCCAGCTCAGCGGCTCCTGGTCGGCGAGCGTGCCGGTGGCCGCGCGGAGCAGCACGCCGGCCAGCGGGGTCTTCAGCAGCGGCAGCACGACCTGCGCCTCCGGATCGCCGAAGCGCGCGTTGAACTCGATGACGCGGGTGCCGCGGCCGGTCAGCGCGAGTCCGGCGTAGAGCAGCCCGGCGAACGGGGTGCCGCGGCGGCGCAGCTCGTCCACGGTCGGCTGCAGCACCCGCTCCATCACCTCGTCGACCAGCCCGGCCGGAGCCCAGTCCAGCGGCGAGTAGGCGCCCATGCCGCCGGTGTTCGGACCGGAGTCGCCGTCGCCGATCCGCTTGAAGTCCTGCGCGGGCTGCAGCGGCAGCACGGTCCGGCCGTCGGTGATCGCGAACAGCGAGACCTCGGGACCGTCCAGGAAGGCCTCGATCACGACGCGTCCGCCGCCGGGCCGGGAGACGCACTCGCGCACGTGGGCCAGCGCGGCATCGCGGTCATCGGTGACGACGACGCCCTTGCCCGCGGCCAGCGCGTCGTCCTTCACGACGTACGTCGGGCCGAAGGCGTCCAGCGCGTGCTCGGCTTCGTCGAGGGTCGTGCAGACGAAGGATTCGGCGGTCGGCACCCCGGCCGCGGCCATCACGTCCTTCGAGAAGGCCTTCGAGCCCTCGAGCTGCGCGGCCGCCTTCGACGGGCCGAAGCAGGCGATCCCGGCCGCGCGCACCGCGTCCGCCACCCCGGCCACCAGCGGCGCCTCGGGTCCGACCACGACCAGGTCCACGCCCAGTTCCACGGCCAGCGCGGTCACCGCGCCCGGGTCGAGCGCGTCCACCTGATGCGGCTGTGCGACCTGGGCGGTGCCCGGGTTGCCCGGCGCGCAGTGCAGGGCGGTGACGGACTCGTCCTTGCTGAGGGCGACGCAGATGGCGTGCTCGCGGCCGCCGCCGCCGATGACCAGAATCTTCACGGTCGTTGAGCCTATACGCTGTCGCTATGGCCTCCGAAGCCGACGGACACCCGTTCGCCGCTCGCCCGCGCCGGCGCCGGCAGGACCCGCGGGTGCTCGCCGCGATCGCGCTCGGCGGCTTCCTCGGCGGGGAGGCGCGCTACCTCCTCGGCCTCGCGTTCCCCACGGGCCGCGCCGCCTTTCCGGCGACGACCTTCGCGATCAACATCTCCGGATCCTTCATCCTCGCGCTGCTGCTGATGCTGATCCTCGAGGTCTGGCCGCCGACGAAGTACATCAGGCCACTGTTCTGCACGGGGTTCTGCGGCGCGTACACGACGTTCTCGACCTGGATGGTCGACACCGACAGGCTCATCTCGGCCGGACGCTACGGGATCGCGGCGGCCGACGTCTTCGGCTCCCTGTTCGCCGGACTCGCGGCCACGGCCCTGGGCCTGGTCGTCGGCCGCGCGGTGATCGCGTACCGCAACCGTCGCCGGGCGGCCATGTCCGTCCCGGAACAGCACTCGGAGCCGAGCGAATCGGAGGCGCTGAGATGAGGCTCACCGGACCCGCGCGTCGGCTGACGATCTTCGTCGGCGAGAGCGACCAGTTCCACCACCACCCGCTGTACACGGAGATCGTGCATCGCGCGCACCACGCCGGGCTGGCGGGCGCGACCGTGATGCGCGGCATCGAGGGCTTCGGCGCGAGCAGTCACATTCACACGACGCGTTTCCTCAGCCTGTCCCAGGACCTGCCGGTCGCGATCATCGTCGTGGACGAGCGCGAGCGCATCGACGCCTTCCTGCCGCAGCTCGACGAGCTGGTCACGGAAGGGCTGGTCATCATCGACGACGTCGAGGTCATCCGGTACGTGGGGCGGAGTTCCTGATGCTGTTGGCAGCCCTCGTCGGCCTCGCGGCGGCCCTCGGCGCCCTCGCGCGCTATCTGGTCGACCAGGCCGTGGCGCAGAAGTTCGAGTCCGCGTTCCCCTGGGGCACGTGGGTGATCAACGTATCCGGCTCCTTCATCCTCGGCCTGGTCACCGGACTCGCACTGCACCACGGCCTGTCCGCGCACGTCGTCAGCGTCCTCGGCACCGGCATCTGCGGCGGATACACGACGTTCTCCACGTTCAACGTCGAGACGATCCGGTTGGCGGAGGAGGGCTCGCTGGTCGGCGCCGTGGGCAATATCGCGGGAAGCATCGCGGCGGGCCTGCTCGCCGCCGGCGCCGGCCTCGGGCTGGCCCTGATCTGACCGACCTGACTGAGCCCGTGAACCTCTTCGCCCGCGCCATCGCCCACGTCGATCCGCTCGCGTCCGGCCCCGCGCTCGATCCCGCGCTGCGTGTCACACTCAACTTCCACCCGGATCGTGTGTCGAGCGCTTCCGGCGGAGCGCCGGTCCTCGCGTCGCTGGCCCGCGAACGCGTCTACAGCTCGCAATTCGTCACCGGCACGAGCAACGGCGGACTGACCGCGTACCCCGGCGGCGACCGCTGGA
This sequence comes from Actinospica sp., assembly GCF_035552695.1. Lineage (NCBI taxonomy): Bacteria > Bacillati > Actinomycetota > Actinomycetes > Catenulisporales > Actinospicaceae > Actinospica > Actinospica sp. The sequence continues at coordinate 89,665 of NZ_DASZKT010000007.1, read as the reverse complement.
ACTGGGAAAGCCGCATCTTCGGCGGCGCGTACGACGAGGCCGAGCCGAGATTCCGTCCCGTCTACGGCGGCCTGAACTTCCGCGGGCGGCCGTCCGGCGCCGCGCCGCGGTTCGGCTCCGCACACTTCCGGCTGACCGCCGGGGCCGCGGCCCGCGCGACGTACTGCTACCCGGACAGCGCCGCCGAACCGCGCGACTTCGGCACCGCGCGTCGCATGGGCCTGATCGCGATCGCGTCGGCCGACGTGCCGCGCCACAACCTCGACGACTACATCGAGGCGCACGTCCACGGCCCCGTGCGGATAGACGGCGACGTGGAGGGCCTCGTCCTCGACCCCTGCTACCGAGGTACGGACGTCGAGGTCGCCGCGGAGTTGCTGCCGTGCCCGGTCGAGTGGCACCGGGGATTCCTGCTGCGCGTCGAGGCGATGGCCACGCACCCGGACTTCCGCGGCCCGGAGATCGTCGAACTCGGCCAGCGCATCGCCGTCGACGGCTGGCTCGACCCGCGAGTCATCGGCGAAGCCGCCGCGGCAGGCATACACGACCCGCAGGCACTCAAGTACGTCTGGCATTACGTCGCGAAATTCGGTGCGCCGCGCTGAGCGATCGGGGTGATCGCTCAGCGCGGACGGCTCGCGAGCAGGTTGGTGAAAAGCCTCAGTGGTGCTGGAAGTCCTTGTAGACGGTGACCGTGGGGCCGTTGAGCGTTGACGCCGTCAGTGGACGGCGAACCGGGCTCTCGGGTGACGTCGCCGCGGCGTTCTTCAGGATCGCCGCGACCTTCATGGCCAGCGCGTCCGCCTGCGACTGGACCTGGTCGGCCGACAGCGTGGAATTGCTCAGGGCATTGAGTTCGTGGTGGATCGCGTTGAGCTGCGCTCTGGCCGACGCGTTCAGCGTGAACGCGGCGGGAGTGTCGACGACGAACTGGTAGGCGCCGGCGACCGTCTGGCATCCCGCGCAGTGCACGTTCTCGGCATTGCTGAGATTGACCGCGTTGAGGTGGATGTCCGTGCCCGCCATGGTGACGATCTGGAAGGACAGCGAGACCGCGCGGCACGGCGCGTCGGGCGAGCAGGCGACCGATTCGGCGGTCGCGTCGTTGCGCAGGTAGGCGCCGTGCACCTCGCCGTACTGGTGGATCGTGAACGAGTCCTTGAACGACGTCTGATCCTGCGCGTCGCTGAGCGCGAACGTCGTGTTGTTCGCGATCGCGACTCCGCCGTTCTCCGTCGAGTAGCCGTCCCCGACCGTGACCGCCTGCGCGATCCCGGCGACCGTCCCGACTGTGCCGAGCGCGGCCGTCGTCAGTACGCCGATGCGGATCATCCGGCGCGCGCCCGATATCCGACGGCTGCCTCTGCGATGCGAATGGGGACGGGACTGGTCGTATTCGTGCTGGTACGGGGATGCCATGGTTCTCCTTCAGGTAGCGGATCCGCTGGGCGCGGCGGACGTGGTCGAAGTTGTCGCCGAATTCGTCGGAGTGGCTGTCGCGGACGACGAGGGCGTTGGCGACGTGCCGCCGGACGAAGGCGTCGCGGACGGCGACGGGCTTCCCGCCGCGGTACTCGAAGCCGACGCGGCCGGTGCGTTCTTGTTGGCGGTAGTCGACGCGGCCGGGCTGGTGGCGGCGGCACCGCCGGCTCCCGCGCCGCCGCTGCTCTTCGCGGTCGCCGTCGGGCTGTGATGCGGGTTGGGCAGAGCGCTCGGAGACGCCTTGCCGGCCGTCGCCGCGCCCGACGTCGGTGCCGCCGTCGCCCCGACTTCGGTGGGGACGCCGGGCTGCAGGATCGGCACGATCGGCGCCGTCTGCGGCAGCGGCTTGGGCGTCAGCCCGACGACCCAGGCGAAGCAGAGCCCGCCGACCAGCACGGCACCCGCCGCGCCGATCCCGACCTGCAGCTTCGTGTTGCCCTCGCTGATCCGTCCCAGCGTGCGCATCAGTCGGCCGCACAGCCGCACCGAGAGGTACGCCATGCCCGCGAGCGGACAGACGAGCATCAGGCTGCCGATCACGCCCACCAGGCCGGCCGCGATCTGGCCGTGCACGAACGCCGAACCGGTACCGGCCAGTTGCTCGGTCAGCGACCTCGCGCCGGTCGTGAGGATCCGCGGCAGGTTCCACAGGGCGTAGCCCAGGTCGCCGAGAATCAGCGGCACCATCGCCAGCACCCAGACGGTGACGATGACGCGTGCCGAGCGCTTCAGATCCCTGACTTCCGGCGGCGTCGGACGACCGGGGATCACGCTGCGCAGAATCGGCCTGATCTTGCCGAACAGGTCGGGGACGCCCGCGAGGTCGCCGAGGATGTAGTACCCGTCGAGCCGTACCGCCGGCATGAGCTGCTCGAGCACCTCGAAATGGCCGAGGTAGACCGCGCTCAGCAGGAACGTCTGACCGGTCAGCAGATAGCAGCCGGTCAGCAGCAGCATGAACACGACGTTGAAGTAGACCCCGCCGAGATCCGTGCGGATCCGGCCGCCGCGGCTGATCCGGTAGACGTCCGTGACCTCGGTGTACATCGACGGCCAGATCAGGTAGAGCCCGCACCCGATGCACCCGGGTCTGGCCCCGCCGTATCGGCACGCCGACGCGTGGCCGAGTTCGTGGAACACCAGCGACGCGACCGTCAGGCCGAAGACCGCGAGCATCAGCACGGGTTGGTTGAGCACCCCGAGGACCGGGGCGATCGCGCCGTGGAAGCCGAACAGCCACACGTCCATCGCCACCGCCGCGAGCAGCATGAGCGCGACGATCGGCGGCCGGTGCAGCCAGGCGAGCGCGCCGCCGATCCGGTTGACCCGCCGCTCGCCGAGCAGCACGCGGTGGCCCTTGAGCGCGAGCAGCAGGTCGGAGGCGGGCGCCTCGACCTCGTCGTGCTGCTGGTTCCAGGGCACGATGACGCCCAGTGGGATCAGCTTCTGGTCGATCAGGAAGTGGACGTTCTCCTCGCTCACCTCGCGGCCGAAGCGCGCGCTGACCCGGTGTGAGATGCCCTCGGTGTCCCGCTGCCCGTCGACCGCGCCGGCGACCAGGTGCAGCAGCCGGGAAAGCTGCACCACCTGGCCGTCGCCGCGCCGGGCTATGTACTTGGGCTCGGTGAACCCCGAGCCCTGATACTCGCCGTGCATGCGCAGACCCGCGCTCGGCCGGGGGACGGGGAAGTTCCGGCCGAGCGGGGCCGCGGGCCGGGCCAGCGGCACGGACGTGGCGAATCCGCCTGGTCCAGGCACGAACGCCTGTGTCTTCGTCTTCGCAGCGACTGTCATTTTCCTCGACTGTTTTCGTGAAGACGGCCGGGCGTCGCGGATGGCGGCCCGCGACGCCCCGTGCCCTCGGCCCGGTCGTCCACTGGTGCGCCGCGGCGCTACTGGCTGATCGAGATGCTCTGCGCGGCCTCGCCCTGGGCCGCCGCGCCCCAGGAGCCGAAGTTGCCGACGTTGGAGGTGTTGCCGGCGTTCACCGTGGCCTGGTGGACGGTCACGTTCTTCGTCACGTCCACGGTCTTGGTGAAGCTGAAGGACAGCTTGCCCAGGGCCTCGCGGCCGGGCAGCAGTTCGGCGGTCTCGGCCTCGAGCTCGTGCATGTCCATGCTCATGGTGATGCCCTTTCGGATTCGTTCGCGGTTTTCGGTGGGTACTGCTGACTGCTGACTGTTAGCTGCGTGCCGTCAGTGCGAGCGCGCTACCGGCCGACTACTGGCTGATCGAGATGCTCTGCACCGCGTCGCCCTCGGCGAGCGCGCCCGGCGAGCACCAGTTGCCGACGTTCGAGGTGTTCTGTGCGTTCACGACCGCCTTGTGCACGTTGACGGTCTTGGTGAAGCTGAACGAGAGCTTGCCCAGGGCCTCGCGGCCGGGCAGCAGTTCGGCGGTCTCGGCCTCGAGCTCGTGCATTTCCATGCTCATGTCAATCTCCTGTTTCGGTGGTGGCGCGGCGACCTTCGTCCAATCGCGTCGGACGTTCTGTCCAACGAGATTGGACAGTAGTGCGTCGCGGGAAGCCCGCGCAAGCGATTCCGTGAAACTGCGTGCAACGGACCGGTAACGCTGCGAAATCGGCAGGTGGGGCCACGCCGAGACGCCCCGCGATGGCGACACGTTGACTCGCGTGCCGCGCATTCCGCATAGAATCGACGCCGCGGCTTACCCACGTGTCCCAGCTAGCGCAGATGCAGGTGTCCACAGTGACGAACGCGGCGTTGAACGCCTTGCAGGACCTGGTGCGCGGGCGGCTGGAGCGCCAGGGCTGGTCCTATGGCGACGTCGCGCGGCGCGGCGGCATCCCGCGTTCCACCGTGCACCACCTCGCCACCACCGATCGCCTGGTCCGCATGCCCCAGCCGACGACCCTCGAGGGCCTCGCGCGCGGCCTCGAGCTGCCCCTCGACGTCGTACGCCGCGCGGCCGCCGAGGCCTGCGGGATCCACGTCTACGAGGCGGCCCCCGACCCCGAGGTCGATGTGCTCATCGCCAGCCTCCAGCAACTCTCCACCCAGGACCGCCGACACGTCGCGGCCCTCGTCGAATCGCTGCTGGAACGCGGCCGCCAGCCCGAACCCGCCGACTCCGCCGCTGAAGCCGCCGGTGCCGCCGCCGGTGCCGCCGAGAGTGCTGAGGACGCGAGCGAAGCCTGACCAAGCCAGTCGGCTCCCCGTGCGCGGCGAACGAATGAGCGAATCCCCCGCGGGGTGGCGCTGCGGTGGCGCCACATATTCAAGCCCTGAATTCGACCAACGACCCGCAGAGCAGGTCGGCGCGCGTTACCGTCGCAGAAACCGAAGCGCGGGCTCAGCCCGCGTCCGCGGTTCCGGCGCAACGCATCGAGGAGACGCGTGCTGGTCGTGCAAGGGGGGCCCACCACAGCCGTGGTCCGGGGCAAGAAGGGGGAATCGGTCGTCCTCCTCTCGGGTGAGCTGCCGGCCGAACTGACCGACGAGAACCTGGCCTCCGTCCTGGATCTCGCCGCCGCCGTCCTCGACGCCGCCGAGATGCGCCTGTTCCGCCGCTGCCTCGACCGCCTCCGCGCCGGCGACACCACCCGCACCCGCCGCGTCGAGATCGACGGCGCCGTCCTCACCGTCCACTCCCACCCCTCGGATCCGCAGTAGAGCGGCGGCGGCGCCGACTCAGCCGCGACCACTGACAGAGGCCCCGCTCGGCGAGCGTGTGAACGCGCTCGCCGAGCGGGGCCGGTCGCCGTCCAGCGATCGTCAGTTCGTTGAGACCTCGATGAGCTGTGCGGCGCCGTCCAGGAGGCCGGCGATGCTGGGGCTGGTGAATGCGGTTGCCAGGTTGGTCTGGACGGGCTTGCCCCAGCCGCCGGTCTGCCAGCTGGTCGCGTACCGGATGTCGTGCTCCAGGACGCCGCTGGTGGTGACGGCGACGAGCTGGGACGAGCCGTCGGGCATGGCGGTGATGGCGGCCTGGGTGATGTTGGTGGATCCGGCGGGGCTGCCCCAGCCGCTCGCCTGCCAGGTGCCGTTGGCGTTGCGGATGTTGTGCTTGAGGACGCCGCTGGAGGTGACCTCGATGAGCTGCGACGAGCCGTTGGGCATGCCCGCGATGCTCGCGTCGGTGACCGTCACGCCCGGCTGGCTGAGTGCGCGCCATCCCTGCCAGGTGCCGTTGACGTTGCGGATGTTGTGTACCAGGACGCCGCTGGTGGTGACGGCGACGAGCTGCGTCGAGCCGTCGGGCATGGCGGTGATGGCGGCCTGGGTGATGTTGGTGGATCCGGCGGGGCTGCCCCAGCCGGATGCCTGCCAGGAACCGTTCGCGTAGCGGATCGTGTGCTCAAGCGTGCCCGTCGAGGTGAGCTCGATGAGCTGCGACGAGCCGTCAGGCATGCCGGCGATGCTCGCCGAGACGGCGGTCGCGTTGTTCTTGGGCACGCCCCAGTTCTGCCAGGCGCCGGTGCTGCCGCTGTTGATGGTGTGCTCAAGGGTGCCGCTCGTGGTCACGGCGACGACCTGCGTATCGCCGTCGGGCATGGCGGTCACGGCGGCCTGCGCGATATTCGTCGAGTTGGCCGGGCCCTGCTGCCAGACATTCGACCACGTGTTGTTGGCGTTCCGTTCAGTGTCGAACAGACCGCCGCTCGCGGTCTCACCGTTCCCGGTCATGTTGATGTACATCGCGCCCTGGCCTGTGTCAGTGCTCACCTCGTAGGCCGCCGTGTAGCTCTGCACCGCGGTCGGCGCGAAGGTCATCGAGACCGTGTAGCTCTCACCCGGTGCCAGTTGCTGGCCCTCCGGGAGCGGGTTGGTGGCGGCGAACGGCGCCGTAGGTGGTGCCGCCTTGGTCACCGTCAGGGTGATGTTTCCGGTGTTCGAGACGGTGAAGGTCTGCGTGGCCGTCTTGCCCACCGCGACGTTGCCGAAGGACAGGCTCATCGGACTGATCGTCACCTTCGGAGAGGCCGCGATCGCGGTGCCGGTGAGCGGGATCGTCAACGAACCCTGATCACTCGTCAGCACGATCGAGGAACTGTCGCTCGCCGACACCGCGGTCGGCGCGTATGTGGCGCTGATGGTGGTGGATGCGCCCGGAGCCAGCGTGTCGCCGACGCTGGGCAGTCCGCTCGCGGTGAACGGCGCGCTCGGCCCGGTCACGCCGGTGAAGGTCTCGCTGCTCGTGCCCGTGTTCGTCACGCCCACGGTCAGTGTCTCACTGCCGCCCACGGCCATGGTCCCCCAGGCCAGTGAGGTCGGCGTCGCGCCCAGGCCGGGTTGGGTGCCGGTTCCGTTCAGCCCGAATTCGAAGGTGCCCAGGTTCGAGGTCACTGTCAGGTCGGCGGTCACGGCGCCCCAGGTCGTCGGCGCGAACGTCACCGGCACGCTCAGTGTCTGACCAGCCGTCAGAGTCACCGGCAGGGACGGAGTGGGCGTGCCCGCCGCGAAGGGTGCCGCGGCGCTGACCGCGGAGACCGTCACCGTCCTCGTCGCCGTGATCGTGGCCGTGGCGGTGCCGGTGGAACCGACCGCCACGTCGCCGACGTTGACGGCCGAGCCCTGCAGCGTCGCGGTCGTCGGCGCGCCGAACGCGAGCAGGTGACCGTCGCGGGTGCCGACGTAGACGCGGCCGTTGTTCGTCGCCGGTACCTCGAACTTGCTGACGGTGCCGAGCGGCCATGAGCGCAGCAGCGTCAGCACCCCGCTCGAAGGCACGGCGTTGTAGACCATCAGTTGGCCGTTCGTGCCGGTGGACCCGGAGGACTGCACGACCCAGACGAGCGCGGAGCCCGAGGTCGTTCCACTCGAGGTGACCACGGGCGAGCCCGAGCTGAAGGCGAAGGTCTGCTGGCTGGTTCCGGCCACCCGGAATGAGGGCTGCCCGGTTCCGGTCAGGCCGTACGCGAGGGCCACGACGTGGCTGTTGGACTCGTTGACGTACACGTAGCCGCCGTCGCCACCCCAGACCGCGGGATGGCCCCACACCCCGGACAGCTGCGTCTCACCGACGATCTGATCGGTGCCGCCCGCGCCCTGCCCGCGGCCGCCGAGATTGTCGCGGTTGAGCAGGAACAGCCGTCCGTCCTTGCCGATCACCGTCAGCAGATGCGGATCGGCCGCGGTGCCGAACTCGGCGTCGGGCAACGCGGTCGGGCCGCCGGAAGCCAGGTCCTGGTCGTTCACGTCAAGGGTCCCCGCGTTGGCCGGCGCGAAGAAGTCGGAGGCCGAGATGGTGCCGTCGGAGGCCACGGCCAGGTGGACCAGGGACTCGGACAGGTCGCTGGGCGGCGAGGTGCCCGTGCCGATCGGCGGGGTGAGGCCGTTGCCCGTCGCGATGAACATGCCGCCCGAGCCGTCCGAGACGATGCCGCCACCGGACTGCCAGATGCCCGCGCCAGAACCGTTGCTCGCCGCCTCGGCGGTCCACATGTGCAGCGACTTCGTGCTCGCGTTCACCCCGACCACGTAGCCGCGGTACGGCCCGTAGTCGCAATGGCCGCCGAAGGCCATGTAGACGCTGCCGTTCTGGAACAGCAGGCCGGGCCGCTGCAACTCGTGCTCGGGGTTGAACGAGTTGCCCGGGTCGTTCGAGGGAGACCCGGCGATCGACACCGGCCAGCCGGTGCGGACGGCCCCGGTGGCGGGGTTCATCGCGTAGAGGTAGTAGTGCGGCACCGTCGCGTTGGCCCCGTTGTTCACCTTCGCCGTCAGATAGACGTAGCCGGACGACGGGTCGTAGACCGGAGTCGAGGTGATCCCGATGTCCGGCACGAGGTCGCCGCAGCCGATCGTCGAGGCCGGCCAGGACGGCCCGAGGTAGACCTGCCAGATGATGGCCCCGGTCTCGCTGTTGATGCCGTAGACGTGGTTCTCCTCGGTCCCGACGATCACCGTCGAGCCCACCACGAGCGGCTGGGCGTAGACCTGGCCGGTCAGCGCGGTGGAGAACAGCTGCCCGAAGTCGCTGCCGGTCACCGCTCCCGGCGAGAGCGCGGCTTCGTTCGGATCCCACCCCGTGCGCTGGTTGTCGCCGGAAACCGTGACGACATCCGCGCGCGCGGACGCCGCCAGCGGAACGATCGCCGCCGACACGGCGACGAGCAACGCAAGTACCAGCACCCATATTCGGGCGATACCGAAGCGCGGCAACGCGGACATGGACCAGTCCTCCCTCAGCCCGGCAGGCCGGGCACCGGCCGATCATCTGGAACCGCCCGCCGGTAGCTCAGCGGGCATGGGGCTTTACCCCGTCTTGACTACTGGCCGACGATAAGGGGGCTTCCATGATCAAGGTGATTCGGAGGCCGAAGTGTTACAGGCCTGGTTCATCCGGCCCTTGAGGTCGCCATCGCCGCCCCCGCCGCGCCTCCGCCCGAGATCGGCAACCAGCGAACGGCGGCGGGAGATCAGCGACAGCGGGAGATCCGCGATCGCAGGCGGCAACCGAGTTGTACGCACCCTCACCGGGAGGCGAATCTACAACTTCTGCGACATATGCGGATGAGCAGACCCGATCCCATCCCAACCCAACCCAACCCCGACGTGCCACCGACACAACTCGCTGAATCGGCGGAGAACAGCGCCCGTCCCTCCGGGCGACGTACGCCAAGTGCATCTCCGGGCAGGAGCCGCCCGACCGTCAACGCGTCGAGCAGATCCTGGCGATGACGATTGTCGACGGGCCCGGATCTGGGCGGGTCTCCATCGCCGAGCGGAACTCGGACCGCTAGGCAGGCGCTGACGGTCTCGACCTCGGCGGAGTGCTCAGAGAGCCGCGCAAGCAACCGCTCTTCGTCAGCGCTTCTTGCCGCCGCCCTTGCCGGAAGCCTTCCTGCGCCGTGCGGATGTACTATCCCGCGCCTGCTGCTGATATAGCTGATATAGCTGCCTGGCTTCGTGGGCCGCACTCTCTCCGGGGAACTGAAGACGCAGGGTTGCTGTGCCCATGGCGAGGACGAGCCCTCCGAGCATCGGAAAGAACGGGACCGCGAGCAGGATCGTGAATCGGCCGGTGAGAAATCCAATGTGTGGCGAGCCCTGGAGCCGGTTTCTCTGGTACCCGTAGAGCGTGAGTCGCCGGTACATGGCAAGGTACGCGGGGATCGCGGGCAGGTTCCAGAGGATCAGAATGAGGACTCTCGCGACGAGTGGGAGTTGGGCGTGGATGGCGTATCGGTTGCTGAAGAGCACGTAGGGCGCGAAACCGAGGGTGGCGAAACCAAGTACCAGCCCGATCAGCAGGTAGAGGAGGGTGACGCTGATCCGCCGTGCCCAGTATCCGGGGCCGCGATCGACCCAGCTACGCGCGATGAAGCCCAGCGTCGGCTCGCCTTGGGCTACGCCGTGGACGTAGGACAGGACAAGAACTTCCCGGCGCGATGCCCGGTCGTGCCCGGCGACCTCTTGCCATAGGCCGCGGAACCAGTCGGCAAGAGACTCCATCGTGGTGACCGCTCCGCTTCCTTAGAAGACCGAATTCCACAAGCTCTTAACCGTGCTCAGCGGATGTTCGACCGAGCTGACTACCTGCTTGCCCACGCCGTCGGGTAGCCGGGGCACGGCAATGTGCTCCGGCTACCCGACAAGATAACTCGGGCCGCCGCCTGGCTCGAAGCGAACGGATACCGAGCGGTCGGCTGCCCGGACGCATATTGATCCGATTGTGGTCCACGCGGCCGGAACGACCGAAGCCTCTCGGAACTTCTCCGGTCTGCTCGATCTGATCGCGGCCGGGGAGACCATCCGGATCGCCCGCGGCAACGAGCCGATCGCCGAGGTCGCCCCGGCGCGGCGGCGCACGGGAGCGGACCTGGAAGCCGCGCTGCTCGCGGCCGGCCTGCCCCCGCTGGATGAGGACTTCGAGCAGGACGTTGCCGAGGCCGTGGCCCTGGTGGCCGACGAGGGGGCGGACCCGTGGGCCGACGTCTGATCCTCGACACCAACGTCCTGATCGCCTATGGGCGCGGCGCCATCGACCGGGCCGCGCTGCGCGAGGATGAGTTGTCGATCGCGGCCGTCACTCTCGCCGAGTACCGGGTCGGGATCGAAATGGCCGAAAGCGTCGAACGGGCCGCGACCCGATCGCGGTGGTTGGACGTCGTCCTCGCTGAAGTCGAGGTCCTCGAGTACACGCGCAGGACCGCCGACCACCATGCCCGCCTGCTCGCCCACATCCGACGCACCGACCAGCCCCGCGGCGCCCATGACCTGATAATCGCCGCCCACGCCGCGGAGACCGGCCGCACCATCGTCTCTCGCGACGCTAAGGCCCGCTTCGAGAACCTGCCCGGGGTGGCCAGCGCCCCCGCCGCATAAACCGGCGCCCGACGCACCGGATCGGCGATCCGCGTCGGAGGCGAAGTCGTCGATCTTCGGGAAACCGTGCATCTGCGCTTCGACGGTGCGGAACAATATGACGTTGTGAGTACCGCACCTGCGCCTTCATCGGTCGTGCCGAGCCAGCCGCAGCCCTTCGCATACCTCAGCACGCCGAACGCGGGGCTGTACGGCCGGATACTGGGTGTGTTCGCACAGGCCAGGGCGCGGTTCACGGTGCATCTGCGGCCGGAGGACGTGTTGGCCGAACTGCGCCGGGAGGCCGATGCGCCGCCGGTGACGATCGAGACGGTCTCGGCCGCGCTCGAGCAGTTGATGTCGTGGGGGAATCTGCACGCCGACGCGGATACCGGGCGGGTGACGACGGTGGAGGACTTCCACCGTGCGCGCTATCTCTACCAGCTCACCCGGCATGGCCAGGCCGCGGTGGCGGCGATCGCGGCGTACGAGCAGGCGCTGGGTCACCGCGGTCAGTTGCAGGCGGTGGCGTTGGAGGATATCGCCGAGCAGTTGGCGTCGCTGCTCATGCTGGCGCGGGAGGCGGACCCGGACCCGGCGAAGGCCCACCTCGCGCTGCTCGGGCTCGTGGACCGGTTCACCTCGCTCGCGGACAACGCCGAGGCGTTCATGGCTTCGTTGCGGCGCACGATCGATTTCCAGGACGGCGATGAAGAGGCTTTCATCGCCTACAAGGACCGGCTGATCGGCTATATCGAGCGGTTCATCGCGGACCTGGCGAACCGGGGTGCGCAGATCGCCGATCTGCTCGGCGGGGTGGACGAGGCAGGCGTGGCGCGGCTGCTCACGCTCGCGGCACGGCGTGAGGCGGCGGACGCGGTGCCCGACGGCGAGGGCGCGGCGGATGAGAGCGGGCCGCAACAGCAGAGCGGCTCGCTCACGGCGGCGACCGCCTCGGCGCTCGCCGGGTGGGAGAACCGCTGGCGGGGTCTGACGGACTGGTTCATCTCCCAGGGCGCGCACCATCCCTCGCAGGCGAAGCTGCTGCGCGCGAGCGCGGTGAGCGCGATCACGAATCTGGTGAACACGCTCTCCGCGCTCAATGAGCGGCGCGGCGGAAGAGTGGACCGGTCCGCGGATTTCCGTGCTCTGGCACGGTTCTTCGCCGAGGCGCCCTCCGATGAGGATGCGCACCGGCTGTGGCGTGCCGCGTTCGCGCTCGGCCCGGCGCGGCATCTGAGCGTGGATGCGGAGACCGAGGAGCTGTGGGCGCGGGAGGCGCCGGCGCCGAGCACGTCATGGGAGCAGGCGCCGCCGTTGCGGATCAGCCCCCGTTTGCGGGAGACCGGTTCGTACGAGCGGCGCGGCTCGCCGAACCGGGTGGCGGACCGGTCCGCGGCCCGGGCATTGCTCTCCGAGCAGGCCGAGCGGGAGGCGGCGCAGACGGCGGCGGCCCGGTCCCGGCTGGCCACGGGCGGGCCGACGCTGCTGTCGGAGCTCGGCGGGCCGGACGGTCTGGATCGGCAGGCGTTCCGGTTGTTTCTGGCGGTGCTCGGCGATGCGCTGGCGGCGCGGACGCCGGGTGAGGCGGAGTGCTCGGCCACCACCGGAGACGGATCGATGCAGGTGCGCTTGAAGCTGGTGGACGCCTCGAAGATCGTCGAGGTTCCGACGCGGGACGGGGTGTTGTCCGGGCCTGAGCATGTCATCGAGATCCTGGACCTCACTGCCTTAGGGGGTGGCGCGTGACGCGTGCGGACCTGACGGCCACTGCCGGGGACGAGATGACGCAGGTCGATCCGCGGGCCGCGGCACTGCTCGCGGACGCTCAGGCCGAGCGCGCCAAGGCGGCCCGGGCGTTGCTGGCCCGGCCGCTCGTGCACGTCGGCTGCGAGGAGTTCCGGCTGGTGCGCAAGCACGCGGCGGAACTGACGGGGTGGTTCGCCGCGGAGACCGGTTGGCGGCTCACTGTCGATGCGCAGACGGCGCGTCTGCTCAAGACCCCGGCGCGGCTGGATGACGCGACCCGGCCGGCGGTGGCCCCGAAGACGAAGGCCGCGTTCACCCGGCGCCGCTATGTGCTGCTGTGCCTGGCACTCGCCGTACTCGAACGCTCGGACAGCCAGATCACGCTGGGCCGACTGGCCGACGGGGTGCTCACGGGCATGGCCGGCCCGGCGTTCGTCGAGGCCGGAATCGAGTTCCGGCTCGAGCGCCGCGAGGAGCGCTCCGATCTGGTGGCGGTCGTGCGGCTGCTGCTGGATCTCGGGGTGCTCGAGCGGGTGCAGGGCGACGAGGAGGCGTTCGTCGCCCAAGCGGAGAACGACGTGCTCTACGACGTGAAACGCAGGGTGCTGTCCGGTCTGCTGGCGACGACGCGCGCGCCGTCCGGCGTGCGGGCGGGCGGCTTCGAGCAGCGCCTGGCAGAGCTGACGGCCGAGCCGCGACCGGACACCGACGAGTCGAGGCTGCGCGCCCTGCGGCACCGGCTCACCCGCCGGCTGCTGGATGATCCGGTGGTCTACTACGCGGAGCTCGACGAGGACGAGCGCGACTACCTGGTCCGGCAACGCCAGGCCATCACCGCACGTATCAATGCTTTTACCGGACTGGTGCCCGAACTGCGTGCCGAGGGCGTGGCGATGGTCGATCCGCAGGACGAGCTGACCGACGTGCGCATGCCGGAGCAGGGCACCGAGGGGCATGTCACGCTGCTGATCGCGGCGCACCTGGCCGAGCGCGGCGGCGGCGCCTCGCGCTTCGAACTTGTGCGGCTGGTGCGTGCGCTGGCCGCCGAGCACGGCAGGTACTGGCGCAAGTCCGCCACCGACCCGGCCGCCGCCGGAGACCTGGTCGACGCGGCGCTGCGCCGCCTCGCCGCGCTCAACCTCATCGAGGTCTCCGGCGAACAGGACGACGAGTTGTTCGCCGCCAAGCCCGCGATCCACCGCTATGCCCTGGCCGCGCCGCGTGTGACGGTTCCGGGTGCCAAGACCGCTCGCAAGGAACGTTCTCGATGACCGAACCGATCGCCGATCTGCCGCTTCCCGTCCGCGCCCGCTGGCAGCCGCTGCGCGCCGGTCTTGTGGACATCTTCTACTACGACGACGAGGAGTTCCGCTTCCACGACGGGCGGCTGCTACTGCGCGGCAACAACGGCACCGGCAAGTCCAAGGTGCTGGCCCTGACCCTGCCGTTCCTGCTCGACGGCGAACTCGCCGCGAACCGGGTGGAGCCGGACGGAGACCGCGCGAAGCGGATGGAGTGGAACCTGCTGCTCGGCGGCAAGCACCCGAACGACGAGCGCACGGGATACACCTGGCTGGAGTTCGGCCGACTGGACGAGGATGGCCACGCGCACTACCGCACCGTCGGGTGCGGGTTGAAGGCGGTGAAGGGCAGGGGTATCGCGCGGCACTGGTTCTTCGTCACCGACCGGCGTGTCGGCGAGGAACTCGCACTGCTCTCGGCCACGCGCGTCCCGGCGACCCGCGACCGGCTCAAGGACGCGCTCGGCGATCGCGGACTGGTGTACGACACCGCGACCGAGTACCGGCGCGCGGTGGACGAGGCGCTGTTCGGGCTCGGTCGGGAACGGTATGAGGCGCTGGTCGGCCTGCTGATTCAGCTGCGTCAGCCGCAATTGTCGAAGAAGCCTGATGAGAAGCTGCTGTCAAAGGCGCTGACCGAGGCACTGCCGCCGCTCGATCCTGCGCTGATCGGCGAGGTCGCCGAGGCCTTCCGCGGTCTCGACGAGGAGCGCGAGGCGCTGCTCGCGCTGCAGGAGACCGCTCGCGCAGCCGAGCTGTTCCTCGGCCACTACCGCCGCTACGCGCGCGTGGCCGCCAAGCGGCAGGCGGCCGTGCTGCGTCTGGCACACAGCAAGTACGAGCACCTGGGACGGGACCTGGGCGAGGAGGATGCCGCGTACGAGGACGCGGCCGAACGGCTCGCATCCGCGCTGGACCGGCTCGGCGAGCTGGAGTCCGAGCGCGAACGGCTCTCCGCGGCCCGCGACGCGCTCAACCGGAGCCCGGAGATGGACGCGGCGCGAGGCCTGCAGGAGGCGGGCAAAGCCGCCCGGACCCTCGCCGGTCTCGCCGCAGACCGTGCCACCACCCGGGATCAGGCGCGCACGCAGGCCGAGAACTGGGCCCGCCGGGTCGCCGCTGCGCAGACCAGATCCGACAACGACGCATCAGCCCTCGACGACGCGCGTACCCGTGCGGCCGAAGCCGCGGCGCGCTCGGGCATCGAGCACGCGACGGTATGGTCCGACGCTGAGCGCGAGGCTGCGCCGTACCCGCAGGCGCGACGCACCGGCGAGCGGGCCGTCGAGCAGCGATTCCAGGCGATCACTGGCCTGGAATCGCTGCTCGCCGCGCTCGACCGGGCGCACGAGCGCGCCAAGGCGGCCCGGGCCGAGGCTTCACGTGCGGCCGAGGACCGCACGGCGGGCCAGGACAGAGCCTTCGCGGCACAAGCCCGGATCATCGAGCTCGCCGCGGAGTTGGTCGACGCGTATCGCGGTTGGTTCCACGCGCACCCGGGGGCGTGTCCAGAAGACCCGGATGCCGTGCTGGCGGACCTGGAGTCGTGGGCCGAGACTCTGGACGGCACCAATCCGGCCGCCGACGCCGCCCGAGCCGCCCACCAGCGCACCAGCGGCGGCCTGACGCGCCGGGAGACCGGACTGGAGGCGCAGCGCACGGACGCACGGACGCGGCTGGCCGAGATCACGGCCGAGATCGAACGGATGCAGGCCGGCGGGCACCAGGCGCCCGCGCCGGCGCACACCCGCGACGTGCAGACCCGCACGGACCGGCCGGGGTCGGCGTTCTGGCGCGCCGTGGACTTCGCCGAGCACCTCTCCGAGGCCGACCGGGCCGGCCTGGAGGCCGCGCTCGAGGCCGCCGGCATCCTCGACGCCTGGCTCAGCCCCGACGGCGTGCTGCACGCGGCGGGTTCCGGCGACGCACTCGTCCTGCCGACCGCGACGCCCGCCCCGGACGGCGGGCTCACCGCGCTGCTGCGCCCCGCCGTGGACCGCGATGATCCACAGGCGGCCGAGCTGGCGGATCATGCCGTATCGGCCGTGCTCGCATCCATCGGTGCCCGCGAGTGCGACCATTCCGCCTGGGTCGGCACGGACGGCCACTACCGGCTCGGCGTACTGCGCGGGCGATGGAGCAAGGAATCAGCGCGCTTCATCGGCGAGGGCGCCCGTGAGGCCGCACGGCGTGCCCGCCTGGCTGAACTGGCCGCGCACAGCGCGCAGATCCAGGCCGAGCTCGACGGGATCGAGCAGGAGTTGGACGAGGTGCGTCGGCTTGCCGAAGTGCTCACCGAGCACCTGCGCGCTGAGCCCTCCGATGCCGCGCTGCGTGACGCGCACTCGCGGCTCTCGGCGCAGAACGACATGCTGCGCGCCCTGATCGAGCGCGCGCAGCAGGCCCAGCGCACTGCCGTCGAACGGCAGCAGGCTGTGGAGCATGCCGAGGACGAGGCGGACCAGTATGCGCGGGATACCATACTGCCGACTGATCGGGAAGCGATCACCGGGATCCGTGAGGCGGTCAACGACTATCGCGCGGCGCTCGCCGCGCTCTGGCCGGCCGCGAAGGCCGCCGCCGAGGCCTTTGCGACACTGGGCGACGCGCGGGCGGAAGCCGCCGCCGCCGCCGAGATGCTCGCCGCCGCCGCAGCACAGGCCGAGCGAGCCGAACGTGAAGCCGTCGGCGCCGAGGAACGCCGCCGCGTGCTCCAGGAGACGATCGGCGCGAGCGTGGAAGAACTCTTCCGCCGACTGCACGAGGTCGAGGCCGCGCAACACGAGCGCGAACAAACGGAGCGCGCGACGCGGGCCGAGCACGACCAGGCGATGCGCGATCGCGAGCGAGCGGACGGGCGCCGCGACCTGATCCGCCGGGAGATCGAGGCGGCAACCGCCGAGCGGGACGCGGCCGTGCTCGCACTGCGCGAGTTCGCCCGCACCGGGCTGCTCGCCACCGCCCTGCCCGGCGGCGAACACCCGCCGTTGGAGGCGGAATGGTCACCCACCCCGGCCGTAGCCCTGGCCCGCGCGATCAACCAGGACCTCGACGCGGTCGACGACGCGGACCGGGCCTGGGACCTGATCCAGCAGCGCGTCGCCCAGGAAATCAAAGCCCTGACCGACGCGCTCGGCCGGCACGGGCACAGCGTCGGGATGACCCCGCACGCCGGACTCATGCTCGTCGACGTGGTCTACCTCGGCCGATCCCAGGACGTACCCGCACTCGCCGCCGCCCTGGCCGAGGACGCCGAGCAGCGCGGCCGCCTGCTGTCGGCCAAGGAGCGCGAACTGCTCGAGAACCACCTCGTCGGCGAGGTCGCAGGCGCCCTGCAGGAGCTGATCGCGGCCGCCGAGGAGCAGGTGCTGGAGATGAACACCGACCTCGAACAGCGCCCGACCTCCACCGGCATGCTGCTGCGCTTCCAATGGAACCCCGCCAAGACCGCGCCCGAGGGCCTCGAGGCGGTGCGCGGCAGGCTGCTGCGCAAGTCCGCCGACGTGTGGAGCCCGGCCGACCGCGCCCTGGTCGGGCAGTTCCTGCAGGCTCGCATCGCCGCCGAACGCGAGCAGCACCCCGGCGACTCCTGGGCGGACCAGCTCGCCCGGGCACTGGACTACCGGGCCTGGCACGAATTCGCCATCCAACGCCGCCAGGACGGCCAATGGCGACCGGCGACCGGCCCGGCCTCCGGCGGCGAAAGAGTGCTCGCCGCCTCGATCCCGCTGTTCGCCGCCGCCTCCTCGCACTACTCCTCCGGACGCGCCACCGCCCCGCGGCTGATCGCCCTCGACGAGGCCTTCGCCGGAGTCGACGACGACTCGCGGGCCAAATGCCTCGGCCTGCTCGCCTCCTTCGACCTCGACGTCGTGATGACCAGCGAACGCGAATGGGCCTGCTACCCGACCGTGCCCGGCGTCGCCATCGCCCAGCTCTCCCGCCGCGAGGGCGTCGACGCCGTGCTGGTCACCCCCTGGGTCTGGGACGGACGCGAACGCCGACGCGCACCGCGCAGCACGCCGTTCGCCTCGGCCGCGCCCGAACAGCCGGATGCCGAGACCGCGCAGGAAGCTCTCTTCGCGTGAACACGCACGGCCCGGACCTGGATCGGCTCGCCCGCATCCTCGGCGCGCCCGAGGTGTCGTGGCTCGTCGAACGTGTCCGAAAACGCGCCGCCGAGGCACGGCCGCTGACCGGCACCCTCACCCTGAGCGCTGCCACGCCCGCGCAACGCCGGGCCGTCGACACCCTGCTCGGACGCGCACCGAGCCGAGGCAACTCGCTCACCGTGCGGCTGGAGGAGATCGAGGCGATCCTGCGCACCTCCGGTATCCACCCCGGCGGCCTGCGCGCCGCCGTCGAGGAGCTCACCGGCCCCATCCCGGACAACAAGGCGAACGCACACGCCGAGGCCCAGGCGTGGCGGCACGCACACGAACCATTGGACGAAGCAGTTGAGGGCAACGCCTTCCTCGAAGACTGGTGGACGCGGCCCCACACCCGTGGCGCATTCAAGCGCCTGGCCGGTGGCGACGCGGCCGCCGCACGAACGCTCGCCTCCCAGACCGCCGCCGTCCTCGCGGCTCTCCCGGCCGACGGCATCTCGCTGCCCGTCCTCGCCGCCCGCGCCACCGGAGACGCCCACGCCCTGGACGCCGACCGGCCGGTGGGCCGGCTCGTTCTCGCGGCCACCGAACAGTGGGCCTACTCGCTCTCGCCGAACCCCGAGGGCCTGATCGTCATGCCGAAGTCCGAGCAGCGCCGCGCCCAGTGGGCCGAACTGGGTGTCAGCCTCGACGAACTCTCCTCCCGAGTGCTCGTCCTCGCCCTGCCCGGCAACGCGGCCGGGCCCGGCAGCCTCGGCCGTCTGCTCGCCGTCGCCCGCGAGCACGGCGAACCACTCGCCCTCACGCTGCGCCAGATCAACCAGGGGACGGCGACCAGTGAGCAGGCGTCGAACAGTGAGCGGGAAGCGGCGAACACCGAGCCCGATCCGTTCGGCGTCGGCCGAGGCGAGGTGTTCGTCTGCGAGAACCCCGCCGTCCTCGAAGCCGCCGCCCGGCAACTCGGCCCGGCCTGCCCGCCGCTGCTCTGCGTGGAAGGCCACCTGTCCGCCGCCGCCCGCGCCCTGCTGCGCGCCCTGCGCGAACGCGGCGCCCGCTTCCGCTACCACGGAGACTTCGACTGGGGAGGCGTGCGCATCGCCAACTCCGTCTTCACACTCATCGACGCCGCTCCCTGGCGCTACACCTTCCGCGACTACCTCGAGGCCGTCGACCGCGAGCAAGGCGCCCCGCTGAACACCGGCGAGCCCTGCGACGCCTCCTGGGACCCGCATCTGCGCGCGGCGATCTCCGCGCGCGCCGTCCGCGTCGAGGAGGAGCACGTCCTTACGGAACTGCTCGCAGACCTCGGCGGTCACCGATACACGTAACCGCCGCTGATGCAGCGCGGCGCTGCCGACCTGCCGCGGTCGCGTCACCGCCGTGCCGCGCGCCGTGTTCATACGAGGCGCACGATGTCGGCCAGGGCGGCCTTGGCCATGACGCGCTGTTCGCTGTTCGGTACTGACCGAACAGCGAACAGCTTGCTGTACGGGACGACCGACGAACGGGCAGCGCCCGTCCTCCAGATGGTCGTCACGGCTCGACCTGCCCCTCAATCTGGGCCAGAACCAGCACAACAGCTTCCACCCACGCTTAACCGAGCTTCGCGCCCAGGCACGTCAGCGAGCGAAAGAGCTCCCGGTCACCTCGTGATCACGAGCCAGAGCCACGGCAACGAGGCGCGCGAGAGAATGCGCAGCGACCTCGCGATGTTCCTTATGACACCAACGGCAGGCGCCAACCGCGACGAAATACCCGCACGTCGGCCCTGCTGCCTGATCGTGCCAGGCGCGGCGTGAATGCAGGTCGGTGGCTTCTCATAGGCAGCTGGCAGATGCACCCGACGCCCGCGGCCGTTCTGCGCCGACTAACGTAAGACCACTTATGACTGTGCCCCGCGATACGCTCGGAAGGGGCTGGGAACCGGCCCCGGCGGCGGGATCTGGCACCGCGTCGGATCACCGGATCATCGGCCGATCGGAGGGGCGGGATGAGCGAGAACGGGTTTCCGGTGCTGCCGGACCAGGAGGCGATCGAGGAGCGGCTCCTCGCAAACCGGATCGTCAGGACGGACGCTGAGCTCGCGCGCGCGACAAGGGCCGGGGCGGTTCCGGGCACGTCGTCCAATGGAGGGCCGACCGGCCGAACTGAGCGCACTATCCGCAGTATCAAAGGCTGAAGTTCCCCCCTGACGGACGAACAGATCAATCCGCACGAGTGGAACCGGCCCGGCGCTTACCGCGACGGGCGCGACGCCCTGCGCCTGCTCGCTCGCCTGCGCGGCGCACCCCGGCCGCGGCCCACAGGCCCGCATCACCAGCCGATCACCGCCGAAACCCCCAGCGTACCGCGCCCCGCCCGCACCGTTACACCAAGCCATCGGCGCACTCGCCTGGCAGGTCGACATCAAGGCCGGCTGGTCCTACGGACTCGCACCCGGCACAGCCACGGCCAATGGCGTCTACCGGCACTGCGATGGCGACCCCGCACGCCCCGGAACCTTGCCCGACTGGCTCGCCCAGGAGATCCGACGAGTCGCTGGACCGGCGCCACCGCGCCCCGGGACCACATCGCTGATGGCTGGCCCACCGGCGCACGGCAGTTCGGTCAACCGGCCCGCCTCATACCTCCTGACCGTGCTGCACAACGGCGCCCAGGAACGCGCCGCTCTCACCGACGGGCGAAAGCAAGCTCTCTCCTCTCTGGCCTATAAGGTCGGCGGCTACCTCGCCGCCTCAGGCCTCTCCGAAACCGAAGTCCTCGACAGGCTCGTGGCAGCGGCGACCGCCAGCGGGCTAGCGCATGCGACCGCCGAGCGCCTTGCTCGCCGATCCCTGGCCAACGGCCAGGCCAGGCAACTGACTCCGTCGACGCGGCGGTTCACGGCCAGTTAAGGCGAGTTTCAACAACTTAATACCGTGCAGCCTCGCGCTGCGTGTTCAACCCGCCGATGCCCAGCATCGGCGGGTTTCTTCGTTTCTAGGTACTGAGAAGGAGATTTCCTCATGGCCCGCGACGAACTGCTGACCTTGGCCACTGTGCTCGCCGAACTCGGAGAGGAGGGCAAGCCGCTGCCCAAGTCCACGTTCTATGAGTGGCGAGCGAAGCGTAGGGCCCCGCGCTGCATCAAGCTGCCCAACGGCTCGCTGCGCATCTGGCGCAGCGACTTCACGTGGTGGCCGGAAGAGCGCACGGAGGCTGCCCGGTGAACACCAGCTACGACGTGCGAATCTGGAAGAAGATCAACGAATACACCGGCAAGAAGACGAAGAAGACCACATACACGGTCCGCTGGCTGGTCGCTGGCAAGGAGAATCGCTCCCCGCACGAGTCCTATGCTCTGGCGGACGCGTTCCGTTCAGAGCTAATCGCAGCCTCTCGAAAGGGCGAGGCCTTCGACGTCGCGACCGGCCTTCCCGTCTCCAAGCTGAAGAAGATGGCGTCCGAGACGGGCTGGTACCAGTTCGCCGTCGAACACGCGGACAGGAAGTGGGCGCGGGCCGCCGGAACGTACAGGCGCGATATCGCCCGTACGCTGACAACCGCCACCGTCGCGATGATCCCCCCGGTCCCGAGCGGTTTCACCGCCAAGCAGCTTCGCAAGGCGCTGCGCGACTGGGCGTTCAACAAAGAGCGAGAAACGCGCCGCAGAACGTCGCGGACATCCTGGCGTGGGCCAAGCGCAACAGCAAACCGATGGCGGCAATCGAAGACGGCGAACAGTTCGACCGGCTGATGACCGCCTTGTCGGTCAACCTCGACGGCAAGAGCGCCGCCAATTCGACCATCCAGCGCAATCGAGCAATCATGCACAACGCGCTCAAATTCGCCGTGCAGAAGAACCTGCTCACAGAGAACCCGATCAAGCTGGGTGAAGTCGAGAAAATCCGGACGGTACGTGCGATCGACAAGCGGCGCGTGCTCAACTCCACCCAGGCCCGCGCCACACTGGCCGCGCTCAAGAAGCAGAAGCCCAGCGGCTCGCGCGTGCACGCGTTCTTGGCGGTGATGTACTTTGCCGCACTGCGCCCGGAGGAAGTCGTCTCGCTCTATGTGCGCGACGTCGTGCTCCCGGCTACGGGTGGCTGGGGAGAGATCACGGTGTCCGAGCCTCAGCCGGAGATCGGCAAGCGCTGGACCGACGGTGGCGACGTGCGCGACCAACGACGCCAGCCGAAGGGCCGTGCGGTCGGCGAAGTGCGGCATGTGCCCTGCTACCCGGAGCTGACCGCGATCCTGCTGGCGTACATCGCGGCCCGGAAGCTCAAGCCGAACGACAAGCTGTTCGCCGGAGTGCGCGGCGGCGACCTTTCCGCGATCGTGGTCCGCAAGGGTTGGTCGACCGCCCGCATGGAGGTACTCGGCGAGGACATCGCGGGGCCCGACGGCAAGGCGACCCGGGTCGTCCGGGTCATCACCGGCAAGAAGGTCTACGACCTCCGGCACGCGTGCCTGACCGGCTGGCTCAACAGCGGCGTGCCGCCAGCGCAAGTCGCCGAGTGGGCGGGCAACAGCGTCCCGGTCCTCCTGGCCACCTACGCCAAGTGCATCTCCGGCCAGGAAGAGGATTACAAGCGCCGCATCGAAGAAGGGCTCAAGCCACCGGGCACGCAGTCGGAGCCGCCAGAGGCGCGAGCGCCAGCCAACAGCGGCGGCGCGCCCATGAACGGCCACGAGGAACCCGTCGAAGCCGGAGATTAGCCTAGGTAGATCGAGAAAAACGTCACCGCGTATTCACCGCAGCCACCTGGAGGTACCTGGTGGAGCCCGTAGCCAACCGGATCCGTATGGAGAGTGCCCAGGGTAGCGGGCTCATGTCAGGTATTGGATGCTATCAGCAAAAAGCAAGGCCGTGACCAGTGGAAACGCTCGGCTGGTCACGGCCGATCGTGTGCTTCCGGTGGGTGGGGCGCGTGGGACTCGAACCCACAACCCAAGGATTAAAAGTCCTCTACTCTGCCAATTGAGCTAGCGCCCCGGCACAACCGCGGGCGGCGATTGGTCCGGGGCCAGCGTAGCCAACTTCGGGCCCGCGTCTCAACGAAGCTTTCGGGGCGGTTCGGCGCGCGCCGGGATGAGGGCGCTGAGCTGGGTGGATGAAATGGTTTTGGCGCTGCGCCGCCCGGTCCCGTATGCTTCATGCGTCCCCGACGGACAGACGTCCGGGGGAGACCGGGACCCGGTTCGGCCGGGTGCTCGGCCCCTTCGTCTAGCGGCCTAGGACACCGCCCTTTCAAGGCGGCGGCGCGGGTTCGAATCCCGTAGGGGCTACGGCAGGGAGATTGTGCGGTACGGTGACGTGCTACGATCTCCTGGTCGGAAACCCGGCGGGAACGTCGGATAAGCAGTACAGCAGTACCCTCAAGGTCCTGTAGAGCAGTTGGAGTGCTCGCCACCCTGTCAAGGTGGAGGTCGCGGGTTCAAGTCCCGTCAGGACCGCTCGGTACGAACCGGGCGTTGTGTTGAATTGAACGTCAACGCGGCGCCCATTCTCGTTCCGGGGCCAGGTAGCTCAGTTGGTACGAGCGACCGCCTGAAAAGCGGTAGGTCGGCGGTTCGACCCCGCCCCTGGCCACAGAGACCAAGCCCTCGTCCAGATGGACGGGGGCTCTTTTCGTGCAGGTCAGAGCGCTGGTGGTGGGCGCCTCGTGTTCACGTGGTCCGATGCTGTTCGGTACGGTCCGGCGCTCCACGGGTGGCTGCCTCGAAAACGCCCCGAAGTTCGGGCAGCTCTCGGGACGTCTCGACTCGCTTCCAGCCCACCACTGTCGTGGCCAGCGCACAGCTGCGAGCGTCTGGCGGCGCCTGCACGAACTGCTGCTGGCTGAACTGCGGGTAGCCGGCATGGTGGATTTCTACCGCGCCGCCGTCGAGTCCAGCCACTTGCGGGCGGTGAAGGGCGGACCAGCCACAGGACCGTCACCGGTGGACCGGGGCACGACCGGTAGCAAGCAACATGTGATTTGTCGTGGCCTACGGCATCTCGCTGGCCACGACCCTGACCGGCGGCGATCTCATGCCTGGCAACGTGCTGGTGGCAGACGGCAGGCTTACTGCGGTCATCGACTTCGCAACCGCGCGCGCCGCCGACCCCGCTGGCGACCTGCTCGCCGCCTGGTATCTGTTCGACTGCGCGTACGACAAGCCTTCCGCGACGCGCTAGAGGTCGACAAGCACGCCTGGGCACGCGGCCGCGGTTGGGCACTCTCCTTGGAGGTGATCACGCTCCCGTACGACTGGACCCGCAATCCCGGTCTCGTGCGCAACTTTCCACGCCCTATCGCCGAGATCCTCGCTGACTTCGCCGCAGAGCAGTAGCTCACTCTGATTTTGTTACGAGTCGCTAGCTTCAGCCTGAGCGCGTGCCTAGGCGCAAGGCCCCGACTAGGACGATACGAGAGCGAGCCGGATCCGCTGCTTCAGTCTGAGGCACACCAACATGATCATCGGGCGGCCTGCCGCGTTCACCACGCCCCCGTGGCCGGTCGCTCAAGAAACCTTGCAGCTCACGGCATCTGGCGATGCATCAGGTCACGACCGGCAGTTGGAGTACTAAGGCGGTGCGGAAGATCACCCGCGATGAGGATGTGCTGCGGGCGTTCTACGACCTCCCCGCGGGGCGCTGGATCGACTAACTGCGGATCACGAAGCCTATTGAGTCCACTGAGTCCACGCCTGCCACGGGGAGACTCAATGCCCGGTGACCTAAGGCGTCGGCAGCAACGCTGGAAGGCTGGCGACGACGTTCAAGCTTCCCTCCGATCGCGGTAGGTTCGGGGCATGGGAT
Organism: Actinospica sp.; assembly: GCF_035552695.1. Classification (NCBI taxonomy): domain Bacteria; kingdom Bacillati; phylum Actinomycetota; class Actinomycetes; order Catenulisporales; family Actinospicaceae; genus Actinospica; species Actinospica sp. The sequence goes on along the minus strand of NZ_DASZKT010000007.1, from coordinate 64,965 downwards.
TGGGGTTGCAAAGGGGGCGGGATGCGGTGCGGCGCATCGCATACGACCGGGTCTGGCGGTGGCCGATCTGGGCTCGGGTCATGCTGGGGCCGGTCGCGGCCGTCTACACGGCCACGGCCTGGGCCAAGCGGGGCGCCGCTGTCGGCGTCCTGACTCTCGCGGTCATTGCGACGATGACGGTGGCGGCGTTCGCGGGAGAGCGTTGGGCACTCTGGGTGCGGCGCCATCGTCGGGCAGGCCGGCTTCTCGGCGTTGGGTACTTCGGTGTGCTGACATTCCTGGCGGCAGCGGTCATCACGAACTGGTCTCTGACTCGCTGCGCGCTCCAATCGGTGGGCGGGGCTTGCGTGCTCGCATGCTGGTGCGCGTGGCGGCGCTACTGGCACGGACAGTGCAGCTAGAGACTGTCCGGTCGATCAAGTGCGCCACCAGACGTTCGGTCCGGGGGTGAGCGATGACACGGGATGAGGCTGTTGCACCTGCGGTCCGCAGTCGCGGTCCGCAGTCCGCGCCGCGGTCCTCCGCCTTACTCTCGTCGTGTACGAACATTGAGATCCCGTCGGACAGCCCTGCGCTTCGATCGCGAACCGCCCCGCGGCCACCAAACGCTTGAGTCCGCCACTGGCATCGCTCGCGCCGTCATTGCGGTGAACACCTGCTGCCAGGTCTTGTGAAGAACGGGTCCGGCGGTGGGGGAACTTCGTATCGGGCTCCGTCCACGCTGTGACGGCGCTGTGACGGTTAATCCATAGTCGGGGCTTTACTTACCCGCTATGATCCAGACGGCCATAGCGTCGTCACAGTATCGCGCGGACGCTGTCGGCCTTCGCGTTCTTCTTTCGAGGTGGGGGCTCCATTTGCACAAGCGCCATCGGGCTGCCGTGATTGCGATCGCGGTTTCGGCGACTGGTCTGATGCCGGTCGTAGCTCATGCAGACTCCTCGACGACGATCTACGTCGACGGCACCAGCAGCGCGTGTTTCGACGGCGGCACGGGCACGGCCGCACAGCCGTTCTGCACGCTGCAGCCGGCCGTCGACGCGATGGTTCCCGGAGACACCGTCCTCGTCAACGGTTCCGGCTATCTGCCGGTGACGATCACCATGTCGGGCACCGCCGCACAGCCGATCACCATCGAGGGCACGGTCGGATCGACCGACATGATCTCCGATTCCAGCCCGCTGAGCGGAGTTCCGGCGTTCGCCTTCAACGGCGTCAGCTACGTGACGGTCACGAACATCAGTAGCGAGAACGTCAGCCAGGACGCGACCTTCACCGGTTCGAGTCACATAACCCTGGACAACTTCCGCGCCGCGACGACCTTCAGCCAGAGCTCATCCTCCGGCTCCAACAAGCCCGGGGTTGAAATATCGGGCGACTCCTCTGCCATTACCGTGAGCCGAGGCGCGTTTCTCGACACCGGACGCACGGCGCCTTCGCTCCAGATCGACGCGGGAAGTACCGGGGATGTCGTCTCCACGAACTTCCTCCAGGGTGGCGACCCGTCCATCGTCGTGAACGGCGCGAGCGGAACGGTGATCACCAGCAACACCGCGGCCGCCTCGTCAGGTGCGCACTGTGGAAGTGGCATCGTGCTTACCGGCGCCTCGACCGGTTCTACCGTCGAGAACAACGTCATCGAGCCCGCCACCAGTTGCACGGCTTCGGGCACTTCCGCGGCTACCGGACTTCTGGACGTCGCGCGCACCGCGACCCCGGGCACGACAGTTGACTACAACATTCTCGGCCCCGGGAACAAGTCCAACGAGTACGCCTGGGGCGGACATTATTACCAGACCGCAGCCGCCTTCGACGCGGCCACCGGTCAGGGCGCGCATGACATCACCGCCGATCCGCAACTGCAGACGGACGGCATGACGTACTTCATCACGTCCCAGAGCCCTGTAATCAACTCGGCGAACTCGGGGGCACCTGGGGAACTCTCCACCGATATCAACGGAAGCCCGCGGATCAACGACCCGCTGATCGCGGACACCGGAGCCGGCACCTATAGGTACTACGACCGTGGCGCGGAGCAGTTTCAAGTGCCGAACAACACCGACCTGAATGGGGAAGGGAACGGTGCGCTCGGAGTCACGGTGACCGCGACCGAGTGGTCCTCGACCGGCTACACGTTCAGCTTCGGTGACGGCACAGGTACGGTGCCCGGGTCCTACGGTGTCGCGCAGCACACGTACAAGACTCAGGGCACGTACACCATCACGGTGACGGGGACCGATTCGGGAACCGGTAAGCCGTTCAGCGATTCGACCAAGTTCTCCACGCCGATCAACGCCACGATGTGGCACGACGTCCGCAATGCCAACGGCTCCTGGCAGTCCGGAGGCTGGGGCATCCCAGGCGGCTCCACCGGATTCCAGCGCGCGGCCCTTACCGCGATGCCCGACGGCTCCACGCAGTTCGTCGCCGTCTCCAGCAGCGGCCAACTCGAGCACAACATCCGCTACGCCAACGGGTCCTGGCAGGGCTGGCGGACCTTGACCCAGCCAGGCGTCGTCGTGAGCTCTGCGGATATCGCGGGCATGCGGGACGGCTCCGCGCAGATCGTCGAGGACACCAGTACCGGCTCCGTGCTGCACGACATCCGCTACGCCAGCGGCGCCTGGCAGCCGCAAGGCTGGGCAGCCATCGGTGGCAGCGGCAGCGGCAGCATCGTGCGCGTGGCCATCACCGCGATGCCCGATGGTTCGACGCAGTTCGTCGGTGTCGATGTCGACGGCATGCTGGAGCACAACATCCGCCATGCCAACGGCTCGTGGCAGGGCTGGAACGTCGTGCACCAGCGAGAGGACTTCAGCATCTATGGCGCCGACATCGCGGGCATGCCCGACGGCTCCGCCCAGATTGTCGAGGAGACCGGTGGCGGGGTCCTGCACGACGTCCGCTACGCGAACGGCTCCTGGCAGTCCCAGGGCTGGGGAAACGTGGGAGCTCCGTCGGGTTCGGCGGCGACCTCCATCACCGCGATGCCTGACGGCTCCTCGCAGTTCGTCGGCGTCACCTCGAGCGGCAAGATCTACCACGACATCCGCCTCGCGAACGGCTCCTGGCAGCGGGAAGGCTGGGCCGCACTCGGCGAACCCGGCAGCGTCCCGGTCCTCTCGGCCGACATCGCCGGCTTCCCGAACGGCTCCTCGCAGCTCATCGCGCTGACGAAGAACTGACCCCGGCCGGAGCCGGCATCCTCCGATCCCGGCGTCGTGAGCAATATTCTGCAATGCATTCTGTGACGGCGCTGTGACCAAGAGCAGAACCTGGCCGAGGTCTACGTCTCGGCTGGGTTCTGCTCTTGGTCACAGCGCCGTCACCGCGTAGGGGCCTGTAGCCCGTCAGCAGTCGAAGACGGACCAGCAGATCTCGTTGCGGGCTTGCTGGTCGTCGAGGACTAGTTCGCGGATCGCGGCGGGGAGTTGGCCGCGCTGCCAGCGGCATTCGAGGGTGGCGGCGGTCTCGGCCTGCGGCTTGGGGACCGCGGCACGCGCGGCTTTGATCGCGTAGGCGGCGGCGCCGAGGTCGTGTGCGGCGACGTGCGCGACGACTGCGGCCTGGCCGGCGGCGTACGCGGCGTGGCGGGGGGCTCCGCTCAGGTCCCTTGCGGCGGCCATGGCGTGGCCGCCTGCTGCTCGGGATTGGGACATCCGGATCTCGCCGCGAGTCCAGGCGCGAATCTGCTCGATCGCCTCGCGGGGGCGCGGGTCTGAGGGCTGGGCCGACTCGAAGAAGTGCAGGACGTGTTCCGCGCACGCGGCGGCCCACAGGGCCAGCAGCCGATGGTCGGGGTCCGTGAGTGTCCCGCCACGGCGGATGGTGATGAGGCGGGGGTCGCGATCTTTGGGGAGGATCATGGTGTTGGAGTCCGGGGGCGTACGACGTGGACGGGGTCAGTCTGTCGTGACGTGGGGAGCTGCGCGAGCCTCGGCGCCCCGGCGACGGGGGCCGTTTGCATCGTGGAGGGCTCCATTCGGCGGATGGAGGGCGTCGGGGTGGATAGGGGGCGCGGCGCGGGGAACAGGCGGGGGGTGAGGGTACGGGCAGGTCAGCGGGCACGGCGACGGCCGAGGCGATGGCTCCGCCGGCAGCTGCCGACGCAGGGCAGCGGCAACGGCAGGGGCCGGGCGGCGATGGCCGGGCTGGCCGCACTCGTCGCGGTGGGGCTTGCCATCGGCGCGGGCGGGTGTGGGACGCGGCTGCCGGCCAGTGCGTTCACGGGGCAGGCTACGGCCGGGGGTGGCGGGCTCGGGCAGGGCGGCGGCGGGAACGGGGGCGGGAACGGCAGCGCGCTCGTCGACGGGGTGTCGGCGACGGAGATCAAGGTCGGGATGATCGACTCGATCAGCAGCCCGCTCGGGGCGAACGCCTTCTCGGGGCCGGGGTACGGGGCGCAGGCGTACTTCGACGCGCTCAATGCGGCGGGCGGGGTGGACGGGCGCAAGGTGGTCGTCGACCAGTGCGACGACGCGGGCAGCGGCATCGGGAACCTGCAGTGCGCGCACCAGCTCATCGACTCCGACCAGGTGTTCGCGTTCGCCGGTAACTCAATCTTCGACTACGCGGGCGCCTCGTACGTCAACTCCAAGGACGTGCCGGACATCGGCGGCGAGCCGATCGACCAGGCGTACGACCAGTACCAGCACCTTTACTCGATCTACGGGTCCGACGAGCCGCGCGACGGGACGGTCGGCTTCGACGGGACGCTCTACTCCTCGACCGAGATCTACGCCTACTTCAAGCAGAAGCTGGGCGCGCACATCGCGGCGGTCGTGGAGTTCAACCAACCCGACTCGATCCGCTACGGCCAGATGCAGGTCGCCGGGCTCCGTGCTGAGGGCTACGACGTCGTCACCGAGCAACTCGACTTCGCGCTGCCGAACTACGCCGCCGCGGCCGCGGACATGAAGGCGCACGGCGTGCAGATCGTGTTCGACGCGATCGACACCACGGGCAACGGCGCACTGTGCACGGCGCTCGACCAGGCGGGTGTGAACCTCATCGCCAAGGTCACCACGCCGCAGAGCTGGGATCAGACCGTCCCGAGCACGTATGCGAACGCGCCGAAGTGTCGCAATGTGCTGTATGCGACGTCGTCCGAGCGCAACTACGAGGACACGCAGTACCCGACGGTCGCCGCCTTCCGCGCCGCGATGGCGAAGTATTTCCCGTCCCGCGCGGCGAATCTGTCCATGTGGGAGCTCGACGGCTGGGCATCGGCGCAGTGGCTCACGGACGCGGTCAAGTCGTGCGGCGCCGACGTCACGCGGGGGTGCGTCGAGACGTATATGAACAGGTCGCAGCCGTACGACGGGCACGGACTGCTGATCCCGAGCTCGTTCACCGTCTCGCGCCCGGGGGCCACGACGCGCGCGTGCCTGAACGTGGCCCGCTGGCAGGATTCCGCGAACGGCGGGCATGGCGGCTGGGTGACTCAGACCCCGGACATGAACGCGAACTGCTTCACAGTGCCGGTGCTCGCCTCCAAGGCATAGGCGCCCTAATTCCTAGGCGCCGATCGCCGTAAGACGTGCGCCCCGATCGAGCGGCCACAGGAAATCGGCGTGATCGGCGATGCGTTCCTGTTGCGGCTCGGCGATGAGGACCGCGCGGCCGTCGTCACGAGCGGCGCTTGCCAGCTCCGCGAGGACGCGGTCGGCGAGCCCGGGGGCCAGGCCGTGCGTCGGCTCGTCGAGAAGCAGGATTCTGCCACGGCCGAACAGCGCGCCGGCCACGGCGAGCAACTGGCGTTCGCCGCCGGAGAGTACGCCCGCGGAGCGGGAAGAAAGCGCCTCGAGTTCGGGGAAGCGGGAGAACGCGGCTGTTGCGCCGCACGCACGGAGATTGTCGAGCACTGACAAGCCGGGGAAGACGTTGCGCTCGAAGGGCACATAGCGCAGGCCGGCCGACGCGCGGCGTGCGGCGGGCCATGCTGCTGCGGCACGACCGTCCAACCACAACCGCCCCTCCGTCGCCGACGCCTCGCCCGCCGCCCCCGCGCACCAGTCGAGCAACGTCGTCTTCCCTGCGCCGTTCGGCCCGACCAGCGCGGAGAACGTGCCGTACGCCAGGGACAGCCGGACGCCGTGCAACACCTCGATCCCGCCGTAACGCACGCGGACGCCGTCACACGCCAGGGCCAAACGCACGCCGCGTCACCTCCGTCCAACGCAGCCTCGGCAGCACCAACGTGGCCACGCCGACGAGGATCGCCGATCCCCCGGCGACGTAGCTGTCCGCGACGACGATCACGATGGCCGCCGCGATCAGCGCCGTGGAGTCCGCGAATCCGACCGCCGCGGCCGCCGCGAACCAGATCAGGCCCTGCGCGGGCTCGAAGGCCGTCGCGTCGAAGACCTGGTCGCCCGCCGCCCACAGCGCACCCCCGAGCGCGGCGACCGCTCCGGCTCCGGCGAAGACCGCGAGGCGCTCCCAGTCCACGGCGATTCCGGCCGTGCGCGCGGCGATCTCACTGTCCCGCAAGGCCGAAAGCCGCAGCGCGCCAGGGCCGCGGACCAGCGCGGTGAGGCAGACGAGCGCCAGCGCGACGAGGCAGAGTTCGAAGTAGAGGAAGCCTCGGTCGGACTGGGCGAAGGCGGGCCGGGCGACGGACGACGGCGTGAACAGCGGCTGGTCGAACAGGAAGCTGCTCAACGCGGTGGCGGCCGCGAGCGTGGCGACGGCGAGGTGCAGCCCGGCCTGCCGCAACACCGGTAGCGCGAGCACGATCGCGACGACGGCTCCGGCCACCGGCGCGCCGAGAATCCCCCAGCCCGAAGCCCATCCGGCCGCAAGCGCGCCGATTCCGGCGAGGCCCGCCTGCCCGAGCGAGAGCAGTCCGGCGCTGTGCAGCACCCGGAAGGACAGCAGCACGAGCGCCAGCGCGGGGATCGTCAGCGACGCGCGGAGATCCACGGCGCGCAGGTTCCAGCAGAAGACGCCGAGGGCGGCGAGCAGCAGGTAGGGCAGCGGAGAAACCGACCGGGGCAGGGGACGGCGTTGCGCGGTGACCGGCGCCGTGAACGCGGGCGTGAGCCAGGTCGCGAGCAACAGCAGCACCACGAACAGGTTCGAGCGCACGGCATCCACCACCGAACCGGCCGCCCCCGTCAGGTGAACACCCGTCAGTTCGGCTTGGCCGATGGCCGTGCCGAGCGCGAAGGCGATCGCGAGCGACGCGCTGCGCAGCCGGGCCGCGATCGCCACGCCGAGCGTCTCGAAGATCACGAGCGTCAGCGTCGACGGGTCGAAGCGCAGTTGCGGAGCGAGCAGCACGCCGGTCAGCGTCGCCAGCATCGTTCCGGCGACCCAGCCGATGCGCGCCAGCCTGCGTGCCGGCAGCCCGGCCAACTCGGCCAGCCGGCGATCGTCGATCACGGCGCGGATCCCCGGGCCGCTGCGCGAGAACCAGGCCAGGCCGATCGCGACGACCAGCACGAGCGCGAGTTCGATCGGCACGGCGGACGGGACGTGTACGCCGCCGATCCGCATCGTGCCGCCCGGCAGCAGCGCGGGCGCGTCGGTCCGCGCTCCCTGTCCCCACACCGCGGTGGCGATGCCCACGAGCAGCACGGTGACGCCGAAGCCCGCCGTGAGCAGCCGGCCCGCGTCGGCCGCGCGGGCCTGTAAGGGCCCGAAGACGGCCGCCTCGAGGCAGAGCCCGAGCACGGGGGCGAAGCAGCACACGACGATCAGGCCCGCGGCGTACGCGGGCAGGTGCGCGTCCCGGACGAGCGCGCGCACGAGGTACGCCCCGAACATGCCGACCGCGCCGAACGCCACGTTCAGCACGCCGGTCACCCGGTACGTGGCCAGCACACCGAGACCGGAGAGCGCCGCGACGGCCCCCGTCCCGAGCCCGGCCACGGCCAGGTCGGCGGCGCCACCGCTCATCAGCTGCCACCGCTCATCCGCCATCGCCCGAATGGCAGAGCGGGCACGGCCGCAGCGGCGGCTCGTCGTCCGCCTTCGAAGCCGCGAGCACGTCGGTCCGGCCGTCGAGCAGCGGGCAGTCCGCCGTGTGCAGATAGCGCCCGTCCGGCACCCGAACCAGGCCGGGCCCACCGGGCGGGGCAGAATAGCCGGAGATTTCGTCCGTGCGCCGCCGTACCCCGTGTGACCAGGGCGTACGCAGGGCCAGCCCGAGTCCCACGGCGAGCAGCGCGGCGCCCGGGATCGTCGCCGAGGCCAGGTACGGCAGCTGCTGCGCCACGGTCGGCTGCCCGGAGATCTGATACCAGCCGAGCACGCACAGCACCGCCCCGACACCGGCCAGCGCGGCGGCGAGGCGTCTCGGCGGATCAACCATGCGCAACACTCCCCAATCATTCCAAGCAGCGAGAAAATGGTATTTCAAATTCGTCTCACGCGGGAGAGACACCTCATGAACGGGACAACCCCTATCGAATCGCGCCCCACCCCAACGCGCACCACCCGCCACGGACGCGCCGCCTCGACCGTCGTCGCGCTGCTCGCCGCCGCCGCCCTCGCCGCGTGCGGCAGCAGCACCAACTCGGGCTCCGGCACGACCAGTCCGACGTCCGCGGGCGGCACCTTCAACACGGCCAGCGCGGCGAGCCTGGTCAAGCAGACCTGGACCACCTTCTTCGCCAAGTCCACGCCGATCTCGCAGAAGGCGGCACTGCTGCAGAACGGCCAGACGATGGCCGGCGCGATGCAGGCCTTCGCCTCGAACGCGATGGTCAGCGAGGTCACCGCCAACGTGACGGACGTGACCTTCCCCTCCTCGAGCAAGGCCGACGTCACGTACTCGATCTCGCTCAACGGCCAGGTGGTGGAGAACGCGATGCAGGGCCAGGCGGTCTACCAGAGCGGCAAGTGGCTGGTCGCGGACACCACGCTGTGCGGGCTGCTGCAGCTCGCGGCTAGCCAGAGTGGCAGCGCGGCGCCCATCCCGGGCTGCGGCTGATCCGGCTGATCCGGCTGAACGCCGACGGCGCGGGCGGCCGCGTCATCCGTTCGGCTCCGCGTCATCCGTTCAGGTCACCGTGCGCTCTCCGCCGTTCCCGCATCGGGCCAGCTCAAGCGGGGGGCGGCGGAGCCGTCTCCGAGTGTGATCGAATGCGTGCACGGTGTCACCAGCAGTGGGCTCCCGGCGATTCCGGCAGACTGGAAACTCCGAAAATTCGCGGCGTTCTGCTTTGGTACGCGGCGGTTTCGAGCGCGCCGGCGCAGCAGTCTAGGAAGGACTTCGCCACCCGTGTCCTGGAAGTCCGACACCTCCACCCCCGCCCGCACCGAGGGCTACCCGGGTCTCGGCTACCCACCGGAGGAGGCCGCCGCGCGACCGCTGTTCGCCGAGGCGGAGCCGGGCGACTGGCGGCTGCCGGCGCCGCGCGGGCCGCAGCCCGACTCGGCTCCGCTCGGCGCCTCGGCCGCGCTGCACGCCGTGTTCGACTCCGCTCCGGGCGCCGTGGCCGTGGTCGAGGGCGCCGACTACGTGCTCGACTACGCGAACCCGGCCTTCCGGACCGGCTTCGGCCTCGTACACCCGCGCGGCCAGGGCCGCGGACTCACCGGCGTTCCGCTCGCCGAGGCGGTCCCGGTGCTCGCCCACCTCGGCCTGCTCGACGCGCTCGCCCTGGTGCACGCCACCGGGACCGTCTTCACCGCGCCCGAGGTCCGGGTGCCCGCATACGGACCCTCCGGCCGCCCGGCCGTGCTGCGGGTCACCTGCTCGCCGGTGCGCGCCGCGGAGAGCGAGCCGATCGAGGGCGTCCTGCTGCACCTGATCGACACCACCGACCAGGCCGCCGAGCTGCGCAGGCTGCAGCGCGCGGAGCGGCGGCAGCGCAACGCGGCCGTCGCCCTGCAGCGCGCTCTGCTGCCGCAACGGCTCTCCCAGCCCGACGAACTGCGCATCGCGGGCTGCTACCTGCCCGCGGCCGGCGAACTCGACCCGCTCGGCGAGACGCTGCGCCCCGGCGGCCCAGAGGCCTTCTCCGCGCCGAAGCGTCCCGCCGCCAACGAATTCCAGGTCGGCGGCGACTGGTACGACGTGATCCCGCTCGGCGCCGGGCGCACCGCGTTCGTGATGGGCGACGTGATGGGGCGCGGGGTGCACGCCGCCGCGATCATGGGACAGCTGCGGGCCGCCGTGCGGGCGTACGCCGCCGCCAACCTGCCGCCCGGCGAGCTGCTCCTGCACCTCGACCGGCACGCCGCCGAGCTCGAGGGCGTCGCCTACACCGCCGGGTCGGCCAGGGCGGGACTCTGCGACCTCGGCGCGCTGGCCTCCTGCGTGTACGCGGTCTACGACCCGGACGACAAGACCCTGTCGTACGCCTCCGCCGGACACCCGGCCCCGCTGCTGCGCCACCCTGACGGCCGCGTGACCGAGCTCGACGCCGCCGTCGGCCCGCCGCTCGGCACCGGCGAATGGACCTGGCAGGAGGCCATGATCCCGGTTCCGGCGGACGCGTATCTGGCCTTTTACACCGACGGCCTGGTCGAGCGGCGCGGCTTCGACCTGGACGGCCAGCTCGCCCAGCTGCGCGGGGTGTTCAGCCGCGCACCGCTGGCCGAGCCCGCCGGGGGCGACGACACGGCGCTGGACCGCAGCTCCAACGGGATCACCCTCGGCGGGGTGTCCGGTCGCCGCGGCGGACCGGTCGACCAGGTGCGCGACGAGCTGCTGACCGGGATGCAGCTGCCGCTCGACCACGACGACGACGTGGCCCTGCTCGTCGTGCACGTGCCGCAGTGGCACGGCGAGCGGGCCCAGCTGTTCCGCTCGGCCGCGGTCGACCTCGTCGGCGGCACCGAGATCGCCGCGCACGCCCGGGCCTTCGCCTCCGGTGTGCTGCGCAGCTGGCAGCTCGGCGAGGACCTGTGCGACATGGGCGTGCTCGCGGTCAGCGAACTCGTCGCCAACGCGGCGATCCACGGCCGCCCCCCGGTGCGGCTGCGGCTGCGGCGCACCGACCGGCGGCTGATCGTCGACGTCTGCGACGGCGACGACCACCTGCCGCGACGCCGGCTCGCCGAGGACACCGACGAGGACGGCCGCGGCATCGGCATCGTCGCCTCGCTCGCCGCCTCCTGGGGCTGTCGGCAGCTCGCCGAGGGCAAGTCGGTGTGGTGCGAGTTCACGCTGGGTTGAGGAGGCATCGTCGGCTGTGGCGATCGCCGCCTCCTGGGGCTGTCGGGAGCTCGCCGAGGGCAAGTCGGTGTGGTGCGAGTTCACGCTGGGTTGAGGCATCGTCGGCTGTGGCGATCGCCGCCTCCTGGGGCTGCCGCCAGTTGGCCGAGGGCAAGTCCGTCTGGTGCGAGTTCATGTTGGGCTGATCCGGGCCTGAAGGCGGCGAGGCTCTGTTACACGGTCACAGCGCCGCAGGTTGGCGCTCTATCGTGCTGCCGGGGGTCATCAAGACGTCCGTCCCCCGGCCACCCGAACGGTCGCACTCCTTTGTTCACCTTCCGAAACCATCATGGAACGCCCGGACCGGTCGCGATAAGCCCCTGGCCAGCGCTTCCGTGACCGATTCTTTATATCTTCTAGAGCAATGTCTTGGGGCCGTTAACCTCCGGTTCACCTGCTCAGGTCCGCTCATTCACCGCGTCTGCCTACGTTCGGGTGGTCAGCGATTTATCGGCATTGACCTCCGGCGGTGCCCCGCCGGTCCCAGGACGAAAGGGACTTCCCCCGTGAAGTTTCAGCGATACGGCGCTGTGGCCGGCGTGGCTGTGGCCGCGGCTCTTGCGCTCAGCGCGTGTGGTTCGGACAACAACTCCACGACGTCGACCTCGACGTCGAGCGCGGGCAGCACCGGCTCCTCGGCGTCCTCCTGCCCCTCGGGCACGCTGAACGCGGCCGGCTCGACCGCGCAGACGAACGCGATCTCGCAGTTCACCAAGGACTACCAGACCAAGTGCACCGGCGTGACGGTGAACTACAACAGCAACGGCTCCGGCGCGGGTGTCACCTCCTTCATCCAGAGGCAGGCCGACTTCGCCGGTTCCGACTACGCCCTCAGCAGCACCCAGGCTGCCCAGGTCACGTCCTCCGGCCGTTGCGGCACCGGTAGCGCCGTGGACATCCCGGCCGTCGGTGGCGCCATCGCCGTGATCTACAACATCCCGAACGTGACCACCTCGCTGAACCTCTCGGCGAAGAACCTGGCCGCGATCTTCGACGGCACGATCACCACGTGGAACGACGCGGCGATCACCAAGGACAACCCGGGCGTCACGCTGCCCAGCACGAAGATCCAGCCGTTCTTCCGCTCTGACACGTCGGGCACCTCGTACAACTTCTCGAACTACCTGAACAACCTGGGCGGCTTCGCCGCGCCCAACAAGCAGTGGCCGGGCAAGGCGGGCCAGGGCGTCGCCAAGTCCAGCGGCGTCGCGGCCAAGGTCAAGGCCACCGCGGGCGGCATCGGCTACGCCGAGTACTCCTACGCGACCCAGGACAGCCTGACCTTCGCGAACGTCTCGAACGCGGCCGGCTCCTTCATCAAGCTGACCCAGACCAACGCGTCGAACTTCATCGCGAAGGCCAAGGTCGCGCAGACCGGTGCGGACACCAAGCTGGCGTTCGACTACCAGTACTCGGCCGCGGACGCCTACCCGAACGTCCTGGCGACCTACGAGATCGCCTGTGGCACCGGCAACGACTCGACCGCGCTGCCGCTGATCAAGGGCTTCCTGGGCTACGTCGTGTCGAACACCGCGCAGAGCGAGCTGACCAACCTCGGCTACGTCCCGCTGCCCGCCTCGGTGCAGGCGGCCGACGCCTCCGCCATCAGCTCCCTGTCCTAGTCGCCCCTAGTCTCCGGTAGGAGGTGAGGAAGTTCCCATGAGCAGCGACACCCCACCGGCGGTCGCCGAGCCGGCGGACCAGGCCCCCAAGCCCGGGCCCGCCCGCTCGGGGCTGACCGCGAAGGCCGGTCTCGGCGACCGGATCTTCGGCGGCAGCGCCCGCGGCGCCGCCGTGTTCATCCTCGTTCTGATGGCCGCGATCGCCGGATTCCTGATCTATCAGGCGGTGAACGCGATCAGCGAGGACAAGGTCAACTTCCTCACCTCCTTCACCTGGGACCCGGACGGCAACAACACCAACGGCGTGCCGACCTTCGGCATCGCCGCGATCGCCTGGGGCACGCTGGTCACCTCGTTGATCGGCGTGCTCATCGGCGCGCCGATCGCGATCGCCGTCGCCCTGTTCATCACGCAGTACGTGCCGCGCACGCTCGGCTCGATCTTCGGCTACGTCGTCGACCTGCTCGCCGCGGTGCCCTCGGTGGTCTACGGCCTCTGGGGCCTGCTGGTGCTCGACCAGCACATGGGCGGCGTCTCGCGGCTGATCGAGGACGTGCTCGGCTGGATCCCGCTGTTCAAGACCAACGGGACCTACGGCAGTTCGATGTTCACCGCCGGAGTCGTGCTCGCGATCATGATCCTGCCGATCATCGCCGCGATCGCCCGGGAGATCTACAAGCAGACCCCGCGGGAGCAGGTCGAGGCGGCCTACGCGCTCGGCGCCACCAAGTGGGAGATGATCCGGCTGGCGGTGCTGCCCTACGGCCGCAACGGAGTCACCAGCGCGATCATCCTCGGCTTCGGCCGCGCGCTCGGCGAGACGATCGCCGTCGCGATGGTGCTCACCACCGTGCCAGGACTGGTCACCCGGATCCTGCAGCCCGGCGGCAACACCATCGCCGCGAACATCGCGACGCAGTTCGCCGACGCCTTCACCACCGGCCGGCAGGCGCTGATCGCCTCCGGCCTGGTGCTGTTCCTGATGACGCTGCTCGTCAACTACGCCGCCCGCGCCGTCATCCGGCGTTCCGCCAAGAAGGCCGGTGCCTGATGTCGCTCTCGCACCCCAGTCCCGTCCGCAAGGCCAAGAACTCCATCGCCGTGGTCGTGATGGGCCTCGCCTTCGTGGTCGCCTGCATCCCGCTGGTCTCGATCCTGTGGACCGTGGTCGCCAAGGGCGCCAAGGACTTCGACGTCTATTTCCTGTTCCACTCGATGCGCAACGTCGCCGAGCAGCAGTCCAACGGCGGCGCGTACCACGCGATTCTCGGCACGCTCGAGCAGGTCGGCATCGCCGCGGTGATCACCATCCCGCTGTCCCTGCTCGTGGCGATCTACCTGGTCGAGTACGGCCGCGGCCGGCTGGCCAAGTCCGTGACCTTCTTCGTCGACGTCATGATGGGCCTGCCCTCGATCGTCGCCGGCCTGTTCATCCTGTCCTTCTGGATCCTCGGCCTCGGCTTCAAGGCCTCCGGCTTCGCCGCCTCGCTGGCGCTGCTGATCCTGATGATGCCGATCGCCATCCGGTCCACCGAGGAGATGCTGCGCCTGGTCTCCCCGGCGCTGCGCGAGGCCTCGTACGCGCTCGGCGTGTCGAAGTGGCGGACGATTGTCAAGGTGGTGCTTCCGACCGCATTGCCCGGTATCGTCACCGGCATGATGCTCGGCGTCGCGCGCATCATGGGCGAGACGGCTCCGGTTCTGCTGCTGGTGGGTGTGTCGGAATCGATCAACCCGAACCCGTTCAACCAGCCGCAGGGCTCGCTGCCGCTGTTCGTGTTCAGCGAGTCGCAGAACAGCCTGCAGACCGCCATCGACCGGGGCTGGGCCGCCGCGCTCACGCTGATCATCCTGGTCATGCTGCTCAACCTGATAGCCCGTCTGATCGCCTGGTGGAAGGCACCGGCGGCCGCCCGGTAGCCCTCCGAAGCTGAAGAAAGAAGACTTGAGAACCATGGCCAAGCGAATCGACGTCTCCGGACTGTCGGCGTACTACGGCTCGGTGCGGGCGATCGAGGACATCAGCCTGACCGTGGAGCCGCGCACGGTGACCGCCTTCATCGGCCCGTCCGGGTGCGGCAAGTCCACCGTGCTGCGGACGCTCAATCGGATGCACGAGGTCATCCCCGGGACCCGGGTCGAGGGCAAGGTCATGCTCGACGACGTGGACCTGTACGGCGCGGGCATCGACCCGGTCGCGGTGCGCCGCACCGTCGGCATGGTCTTCCAGCGGCCGAACCCGTTCCCGACCATGTCGATCTACGAGAACGTGGCGGCGGGCCTGCGGCTCAACGGCGTGCGCGGCAAGAACGACCTGGACGGCATCGTCGAGCAGTCGCTCAAGGGCGCGAACCTGTGGAACGAGGTCCAGGACCGGCTGAACAAGCCGGGCATGGGCCTGTCCGGCGGTCAGCAGCAGCGGCTGTGCATCGCCCGGGCGATCGCCGTCTCTCCGGACGTGCTGCTGATGGACGAGCCCTGCTCCTCGCTCGACCCGATCTCCACCCTCGCCATCGAGGACCTGATCGCGCAACTGAAGAACGAGTACACGATCGTCATCGTGACGCACAACATGCAGCAGGCCGCGCGCGTGTCGGACCGCACCGCCTTCTTCAACATCGAGGGCACCGGCAAGCCGGGCAAGCTGGTCGAGATCGACGACACCCCGCGGATCTTCGCGAACCCCTCGCAGCGAGCGACGGAAGATTACATTACCGGCCGCTTCGGCTGAACGGGCAAGACGAACGCCCCCGCGGACGAGTTCCGCGGGGGCGTTGTTCGTATCAGCCGAAGATCGCGTGTGTCGGGTAGTAGAAGATCGCCGCGCAGCAGGCGGCGGCCGGCATCGTCAGCAGCCAGGCGATGACGATGTTCTGCGCCACGCCCCAGCGCACCGCCGAGCGCCGCTTCGTCGCGCCGACGCCCATGATCGAACCGGTGATGATGTGCGTGGTGGACACCGGCGCCGGATAGATGAACGCGGTGAAGTAGAGCACGAGCGATGCGACGGTCTCCGCCGCGAAGCCGCGCGGCGGGTCGAGCTCGATGACCTTGCGTCCCAGGGTCCGCATGATCCGCCAGCCGCCCGCGCAGGTGCCGGCCGAGATGGCCAGCGCAGCGGCCCACAGCACCCACCAGGGCACCGCCGACTTGCTGGTGGCGTGGCCGCCCGCGATCAGCGCGAGCATGACCACGCCCATCGACTTCTGCGCGTCCTGGATGCCGTGGCCGAGCGCCATGCCGGCGGCCGAGACCGTCTGCGCCATCCGGAAGTTCCGGGTCACCCGGCCGGGACGCGCCCGGCGGCAGGCCCAGAGGATGCCGATCATCAGCGCGAAGGCCAGCGCGAAGCCGACCAGCGGGGAGATCAGCATCGGCAGGACGACCTTCTCCCAGACCCCGGACCAGTTCACCCGCAGCCCCGAGGCCAGGCCCACGCCGACCATCCCGCCGACCAGCGCGTGCGTGCTGGACGAGGGCAGGCCGTAGTACCAAGTGGCCAGGTTCCACGTGATCGCGCCGGCCAGCAGCGCGAAGACGATCACCAGGCCGCGCGAGCCGTCCGGCGGCACGCCGATGATCCCGCTGGTCACGGCCTTGGCCACGCCGCCGCCGAGCTGCAGGCCGAGCCACGCGCCGAGCAGGTTCATCACGCCGGCCATCAGCAGCGCGATCCGGGGGGTCAGCGCCCGGGTGGAGACCGAGGTGGCGATCGCGTTCGCGGAGTCGTGGAAGCCGTTCGTATAAGCGAAGCCCAGGGCCACCAGGATGACCACGATGAGCCAGAAGTTCAGCACGGCGGCTCAGGACTCCTTGACGGCGATCGTCTCGATCGTGTTCGCCACGTGCTCGAAACCGTCCGCGGCCTGCTCCAGGGTCTCCACGACCTCCTTGAGCTTGAGCACGGTCATCGCGTCGAACTCGCCGGAGAACAGGTACGCCAGCAGCCTGCGGTAGACCTGGTCGGCCTGGTTCTCCAGACGGTTGATCTCGATCCAGTACTCCCGCAGGTCCTTCATGGTGCGCAGCCGGGGCATCGCCTCTGAGGTGAGGTCGGCCGCCCGGACCAGCACGTCGACCTGGTCGGCCACCCCGTCCGGCAGCGCGTCGATCTGGTAGAGCGAGACCAGGTCGGCCGCGGCGTCCATCGCGTCCATCACGTCGTCCAGCAGGCTCGCGAGCGCGTAGATGTCCTCGCGGTCGAAGGGCGTGATGAAGGAGGAGTTGAGCTGCTGGTAGATCTCGTGGGTGATCTCGTCCGAGACGTGCTCCGCGTCGCGCATCCGGTCGGCGATCTCGGCCCGGCCCGCCTTGTCGGCGCCGAGCAGCTCGGTCAGCAGGCCGGCCCCGACGACAAGGTTGTCCGCCGCCTTGGCGAACAGGGCGTAGAAGCTCGTCTCCTTCGGAGTCAGACGCAGGCGCACGGGGCTCTCCGGCTTGTGGTTGGGGACCAGGATGAAGACAATCAGTGGATCTTGGTCCGGGAAGTCCAGTGTTCCATGACCACAAGGATGGTAGACGCTACGTCGCGCAGGCGCGCCGAGGAGCCCATTCGGACCCGCGCGTGACCGGGGCTACCCGAGGGTCGTCCGACAGGCCCGTACGGGCCGCGGGAGGCGGCGACTGACGCCTCGTCAGCAGAATCTGGTTGAGAGATAAATCACGTAACCCGGCGTTCATCGGGGGTTCATCTGCTCGCGCGCTACCTGCGGGGCACCGCGCTCAGGCGCGGACCGTCAGCCCCAGGATGCGGTCGATGTCCGCCTGGGAGAGCGGCTCGTCGCTGCGCTCGGCCGCGATGATCAGCTCCGCGTATAGCTCGATCTCGTCCAGGGCCACCCTGTCGTGCACGGCGCGATAGCGCGGTCCCGGGGACGGCGCGCTCGGGCGTGCGGCGCGCGAAGCCCGCTGCCCCGAGGCCCCCGACGCCCCGGCTTTGGACGAAGTCACAGACGCCGTCGTGTCAGTACGCACCCAGACCACCTCCTCGCGGCTCGCGGACCGAAGTGACAGTCGGCTCCCTCGTATTCAAGGTTAGGGGCGCCTTAATGTGACCGCCATGGCCCGACTGGGCCATCCACGCGTGGTCCGGACCACCTTTTCGGCACCGCCCGGTTCGCCGCGCGGTGCCCACCCGACCGGTCAGTTCGCCGCGAGCACGTCGGCGGCGGCCGGTGCGGCCACGGTCACCTTCTTGCCCAGGTCGTACAGGTCGGTGCTGGAGACGATCGTCACCGAGCCCTTCGCCGGGGCCGGCGCCGGGAACTCGAAGTGCGCCACGAAGCGCCGCACCCGGCCGTCGGCGTCGAGGTAGACGTCGAAGGGGACCGCCTGCTTGGTGAAGGAGCCCCCGGCGGCGGCGAGCGCGGCGTTCTCCGGGGCCGGTGCGGCCTTCGCGGCGGCGAGCAGGTTGAGCGTGCCGGCGTAGTGCGCGACCGGGATGTCGTACACCTTGTCCTGGCCGACGTACTTGACCGCGCCGCCGGACGCGCCCGCGCCGGTGAGCATCGCGAAGGCCAGGATCGGACTGGTGTACCCGGCGCTGATCAGGTCGCCGTCGGCAAGCCGCTGCGAGTCCACCTGCACCCACTTGCCGGTGCTGCCGGTCGGCCGCATGTAGAGCACGGTCGGGGTGACCACCTCGTCCAGCGTGCTGTGCGTGCTCACGTCCGGCGGCACGGTGAGGGTGATCGAGCCGAGTTGCCTGGCGAAGTCGAAGGCGCCGGTGCCGGAGAACTCGTCGGTCCTGCCCTGCGCGGTCATCGACACCGAGGTCGCCACCTCGGCGCTGCCGATCTTCAGCGAGGCGGTCCCGGCCGAGCGCACCGCGGCCACCGGGTCGGCCGCCACGGACACCCCGGTCGGGGCGGCCGCGCAGGATGACGCCGCCAGCGCGCAGCCGAGTCCCGCCGCCGCGAGCCCGGCGCGTTCCAGGAACCGCATGCGCTTTCCGGTCGCCGTCTCCACCGTGACACACCTCCAGTGCGACGCCGTGCGCCGCCGTCCGTTTCGAGAAAAGTGGCTGTGAACTTGTATGGATGTCAGATTTCCGGTGAAACCGGGAGCAAGAGGGGCGCGAAGTACGGCAGACTGTCCCCGGTGGCCGCGCCCGGACTCCACAACGAGCCGAATGGGTGCGGGTTACGCGGGTAGTGGACTTGAGCGGGCCCTCGAAGGGCCCTGAGTTCGTTCGAGGAGAGGACAGGATGCGGGTATTCGTCGCGGGAGCCACCGGGGTGCTGGGCACCTCGGCCGTGCGGAATCTGGTCGCCGGGGGCCACAAGGTCACCGGTGTCGCACGGAGCCAGGCGAAGCGGGACACCCTCGCCGCCCTCGGGGCGACCCCGGTGGAGGCCGACCTGTTCGACCCCGTCGCGCTGCGCCACGCCGTCGCCGGCCACGATGTCGTCGTCAATCTGGCCACCCGCATTCCCTCGGGCACGGCCGGACTGCGCGCGAAGAACTGGCGGGAGAACGACCGAATCCGCACCGAGGCGAGCAAGAACCTCGCGGACGCCGCCGCGGCCGAGGGCGTACTGCGCCTCGTGCAGGAGGCGATCTCGTTCGTGTACGAGAACGGTGGCGCAGAGTGGATCACCGAACGTCACGCCGTACGCTCGAACGCCCTGACGCAATCCTCGGTCACCGCCACCAAGCACGCCATGGACTTCGCCGACGCCTACCGCTTCGCGGTGGTGCTGCGCTTCGGCCTGCTCTACGGCGACGAGCCCGCGACCCGCTGGCAGGTGGATCGGGTGCGCAAGGGCAAGCCGGCCGTCATGGGTGATCCCGACAGCTACATGTCCCCGATCACGGTGCAGGACGCGGCGGCCGCGGTCGTCGCCTCCCTCGCCGCGCCCTCCGGCGTCTACAACGTCTCCGGCGTGCCCCTCACCCGCGCCCAGTGGGCCGCCGAACTCGGCTCCGCCGCGGGCGTCGGCGGTCCCGCGAGGTTTCTCTCCCCGCTGACCCTGCGTCTGATCGCCAAGCGCGTCGATCCGCTCATCCGCTCGCAGCGCATCTCGTCCGACGCCTTCCACAACGCCACCGGCTGGCGCGCCCGCACCCCCGTGTCCGACGGCCTTGCCGCGGCGGCCCGCTGACGCCGCGTCGGATCAGGGAGAGGCCGTCGCCGAGGGCGTCGCGAGGCCGGTCGCCACGGGCCAGGACGGGACCGTGGAGTAGGGACGGACGGCCCCGATGTACTGCGGATTGAACCCGTCGATCGGGTCGAAGCGGATGAACGCCCCGGTGTGCGGGGCATCGATCATCGCGCCGCCGCCGACGTATATCCCGACGTGCTCGATCGTGCTGGGATCGTTGACGTTCGTGGCGAAGAAGACGAGGTCGCCCGGCTGCAACTGGTCCCTCGGCACGTGCACGCCCGAGTACCACTGGTCGGCGGCGACTCGGGGGAGCGTCACGCCGGCGCTGGCGTACGCGGCCTGGGTCAGGCCGGAGCAGTCGAACTGGCCGTTCTCGGCGGCGGTTCCGGTGCCCCCGTAGAGATACGGCGTGCCGAGGCGGTCGTAGGCGAACTTGATGGCCTGCACGGCGACGCTGCTCGCGGCGATGGTCGTCGTGGTCGGCTTCGCGAAGGCCTTCTCCAGCGCCTCGATGTTCTTGACGTAGTTCTCGGTCTGCGAGATGTGCGGGATGCCGTCGGCCTGGATCACGGCGCCGGCGCCCGCGTTGTAGCCCGCGAGCATGTTGCCCACGGCGTCGCCCGGCACCTTCGAGAGCTGACTCGCCAGCGCGCAGTCGAAGCGGGCCGCGGCGGGGATCTCGTCCGCCGGGTTGAACGGATTCTCCTTGCCGTCGCCGTCGTTCGGCGAGGCCCAGGTCGTCCAGGTGTACGGCTCGAACTGGGTGATGCCCTCGGCGCCGGTGTTCGAGACCGCGTTCGGGTTGAAGCCGGACTCCTGGTAGAACTGCGCGGCCAGCAGCGGCGCGCTGAGCGTGGGGCAGGTCGTCGCGGCCTGCTGGATCAGGCCGGCGTAGGCGCTCGGGACGGTGCCCGGCTGCAGCGACTCCTGCACCTGGACCGTCTCGGAGGAGGAGATTCCCAGTGCCACGACCGTGACGCCGGCCACGATCAGGAAGGGGACGAGCAGCGCGCCGATCCCGACCCAGATCCATTTGTTGGTCAGGCGAAGTGCGGGGGGCGGAGCCGGGCGCAGCAAGGTTCCCCCTTTCGTGCCGCTCTAGCCTCACCTGGGTGGAAAATGGTTTCCCCGCTGTGCCTTAGGACCAATCATGGTTGGGCTCGGTCTCCGACGGGAAAACTAGTCGGCGCGGGCTCGGCGCCGGGCTGCCCGCGAGCCCTATGATAAGGGCAGGATGACGCCGCGTCAGCAGCCGTCTGCACTGCGGAATCCCCGTTCCGCGCGGCGACGACGGCCGGATGCGGCGTGTTCAGCAGCATGCTCCACAATGCTTCCAGGATGCTTCAAGCAGCGCGACACAGATTGGGGGCCGCCAGATGGCCTTGGCGACGGTCCTTGCCGCAGGCAACGGAAACATCGGCAACATCATCAACGGGATCGCCCCCAACTGGGGTCCGTTCGGCTCGGTGGGTCAGCAGGCGAAGGTGCTGATCGAGGTCATCATGGCGGCGGCGATCCTGCTCTGCCTCGGCATCGCGATCTGGGGCGCCGCGAAGCAGCGCATCGGCGCCACGGCGCTGCGCGACTCGTTCAGCGCGGAGCAGGGCAAGGGCCTGATCATCGCCGGGCTCACCGGCGTGTTCATCATCGGCAGCCTCAGTACGCTCTTCACCATTGTCTACGGTATGGCGATCTGATCATTGTGGGTGCTGATTCGCCGGGGTGCGCGGCGGGTAGACCGCCGTCGGCGATATCGAAACCGGTTTCCATATCCATCGGGAGCCGGCCTCGGTACTCGCACACACAACGCATCGTTGGACCGTGCGGCGGCCTGAAGTGAGCCGGCCGCGCCGCACCGATCGGGGTTCCACCGTGGAAGCTGGGCCGACCCGCCGGCCGCCGGCCGCCGGCGACTCCGGCGGCGTGCGCACCCGGATCAAGCTGCCCGCCGACCCGTACTCCGAGAACGTGCCCCGCCGCTCGCTGCGCGGGCCGCTGATCATCGGCGGCGTGGTCGTCGCGCTGTTCGCCGTCATCGCTCTGGTCAACCAGGGCGGCAAGGGCGGCGGTTCGCCGAGCGCGGCAGCGGCCACGGCCACCACCGCCCCGGCGACGGCGAGCGCGACCCCCAGCAGTTCGGCCACCTCGCTCACCACCGCGTACGACGCGGGTCAGGCCTCGGACACCGCGGACGGCGTCCCGGTCGGCTACCCGCACACCAGTTCCGGCGCACAGGCCGCCGCGGCGAACTACGTGGTCGCGTTCAACTCGGCCGACATGGTCCGTTCCTCGGTCCGCTCCCGCCTGGTGAACGCGATCGCCGACCCGGCCATAGCGTCCTCGCTCGAGGGCCAGTTCGACGCGGCCTACGCGCAGATCGACAACACCTACGGCCTGTCGAGCTCCGGCGCGGCCCCCGCGGGCCAGACGTACGTGGAGCGGGCCGCTCCGGTCGGCGTCTCGCTGGTGAGCGACTCCGGGGACACCGCCACCGTCTCGGTGTGGGTGGTGACCCTCGCGGGGCTCGCCGGAACCAACACGCAGCACGCCGTCTCCGAGGACTGGGCGACCGTCACCGTGACGCTGAACTGGACCCACGGGGACTGGAAGTGGTTCTCCTTCCAGTCCGCCGACGGTCCGGCACCCCTGGGAGGCTTGCAGACACCGGCCGCCGGGTCGACGCTGCAAGCAGCCGTCTCGAAGTTCGGGGGTCTGCGCTATGGCCGGTAGTGGATTCTTCGCCGCCGCGGATCCGTGCGCCGCGCTCTTCGGCAGTGTGAAGCAGGCGTGTGAGAACACGGGCAAACTCGTCAACGGCACCACATCGGGCAGCACCTCGGCGAGCTCGATGCTGACCGATCCACTGGGTTCCATCGCGAAATCCTGCGCGCAGGCGGCGGCCTGGGTCATCGACCAGGTGTCCGGCGCGGTCGGCGGCAACAGCGGTGTGGACTTCACCAACTCGGGCTTCTTGAAGCAGTACGCGATCGTCTTCGCCGCATCGAGCATTCTCACCGTCGTGTTGTGGATGCTCGCGGTGATCAAGCGGGCCGTGCGCGGGGACGCGGTCGTCACGGCCGTGACCGAGGCGACGGGCTTCCTGTGGCTGGCGGTCGGCGCCTCCGCGTTCACGCCGGTGATCCTCTACGGCATGGTCACGCTGACCGACTCGGTGACCGACGCGATCGGCTCGACGACGAATTCGGGCACGAACAACTTCCTCAGCTCCTTCGCCAACACCCTCAGCCCGACCAACGGCTCCAACTCGACCATCGGCGGCGGGCCGATCCTGCTCATCTTCATCTCGCTGGTCGCGATGATCGCGGCTGCGGTGCTCTGGCTCGAGCTGCTGATCCGGGCCGCGATGCTGTACGTCGGCGCGGCGCTCGCCGGCGCGGTGTACGCGGGGCTCGTGGACAAGGACCTGTGGCCGCACGTACGCCGCTGGGCGGGCCTGATGATCGCGGTGGACATGGTGAAACCGGTGATCGTCATCGTGCTCGGACTCGCCACGGCGATCTCCTCCGGGACCACGCCGAGCTCCGCGTTCGCCTCGGTGCTCTCCGGGCTGGCCATCATGGTGCTGTCGATCTTCGCCTCGGGGCTGATCTACCGCTTCGTGCCGAACTTCGGCGACGACATGCTGCGCATCGCCCAGTCGCGCTCCGGCGACGCCCCGGCGCAGGTGCAGCAGGGCGCGATGGACGGCCCGGCGACGCGCATGCAGCAGGGCATCGCGGCGCACGGCGAGCGTGCAGGCAACCCGGTCGCGGCGCCCGCCATGGCGGCGCTCGGCGCCGGGGCCGGGCTGGCGGCGCAGGGGCTCAAGGCCTCCGCGCGACTGGCCCTGCAGCGTCCCGATCCGCAGGTCGGCACGATCGGCCCGGGCGCGGGCGGTCCCGGCGCGGGGATGCCGCCGCAGGGTCCGACGATGCCCTCGGCCAACGCGGGACGCGGCGCGTCGGACGGCCGTGGCGCGTCGGTCCCGGGCGCCGGAACCGAAGGGGCGAACGCGTGAGCCGGATTGAACGCTGCGGCTACGAGCGTCGCCGCCGCTCCGTGATCGGCGAGGGGGTCACGCGATGAGCGGTACCGAGGGCTATGAGCGTCGCCGGGCCTTCCTGATCGGCAAGGCCAAGCCGAACGCGATCGTCGGGCGCAACCGGGACAGCGGCGAACTCGCCGTGCTCGCCGTCGGCTGCCTGCTCGCGATGGTCTGCGGCTTCGCCGTGCCCACGCTGCCGCTGAAGATCCTCACCATCGTCGGCTGTCCCGTGCTCGCCGGCGCGATCGTGTTCGCGCCGTACCGCAAGCGCACCTACTACAAGTGGTTCGAGATCGAACGCACCTACCGGCGGTTGCTGCGCAGCCGCGCCGCGTTCTACGCCTCCAACGCCGACATCGCGGGCACCACGCTCGGCGGCAAGGAACTCGCGGTGCAGACGCCTCCGGGCATCGGCCAGGTGCGCTGGATCACCGCGCGCTTCGGGCCGGACGAACTCGCGGTCCTGATGCACCTGGACCGCGGCACCATCACGTGCACCATCGAGATCGAGGGCCCCGGTGTCGGCTCGCGGGACGCCGAGGACCAAGAGGCGCTCGTCGACCGATACGGCACGCTGCTGCGGCATGTGGCCAACGGCGACGGGTTCGTGACCCGGCTTCAGATGCTCGCCCGCACGCTGCCCGCGGACCCGGACGCGCACGCCAAGGACGTGGCGCGGCGCGGCGATCCGAACTCCCCGGCCTGGATCCGCGACTCGTACGCGCAACTGCTGTCGATGGTCTCCACCTCCAGCGAGCAGCACCGCACCTACGTGAGCGCCTGCATGGCCTACACGCGCGAGCTGGCCACCGAGGCGCGCGTGATGTCCGGCGGCATCGACCTGGACCACGGCATCTGCGTCATCATGGTGCGCGAGCTGACCGACATCTGCGCCCGGCTCGCCGACGCCGACATAAAGGTCCGCAGGCCGCTGGACGTGCCAGCGCTCGCCTCGCTCGTGCACTCCATGTACGACCCCGAACACCCCATCGACCACACCGACGGCATGGACGAACGCGACGCGTGGCCGGCCGAGTTCGACGCCGCCGCGCCGATGTTCCTGCGCGCCAAGACCCGGGAGTCGCTCACCGCGGACCCGTGGTGCCACGCGACCGCCTGGATCCGCGAGTGGCCGCTGACGCCGGTGGCGGTCAACTTCCTGGCTCCGCTGCTGGTGCACACCCCGGATGTGATCCGCACGGTGGCCGTGGCGATGGACCTGGAGCCGACCGAGGTGGCGATCGAGCGGATGCTGACCGAGCGGGTCAACGTGGACGCCGAGGCCTCCCGGCAGGCCAAGCTCGGCCGCGTCGACGACCCGCGCGAGCGCGCCCACTCCAGCCGCGTCGACCTGCGCGGCGAGGACCTGGCGGCGGGCGCGTCGGGGGTGAACCTGGCCGGGTACATCACGGTCTCCTCCCGCTCGCCGGAGGCGCTGGCCCGGGACAAGCGGACCATCCGCGCCTCGGCGGGCAAGAGCTTCCTCAAGCTGGACTGGTGCGACCGCGAGCACCACCGCGCCTTCGTCAACACCCTGCCGTTCGCCACCGGCGTGCGGCGGTAAGGAGCAACGCATGGCCACCAGGGGCGGCATCGGCGACCTGATCACCGAGGGTTTCGCGACGGCCCTGTTCGGCCGGCGGGAGACGACGCGGATCCCGGTGCGCACGTCAAGCAACCAGGCCGAGGCGATCTACCTGCCGACCGCCGCGCCCGGCCTCGGCGACTCCGGCGTGATCATCGGCCGCGAGGTCTACAGCGGCAAGGGCTACGTCTACGACCCCTTCCAGCTCTACGGCCAGCAGCTGCCCGCCCCGCACTGGCTGGTGCTCGGCGAGTCCGGCAACGGCAAGTCGGCGCTGGAGAAGACCTACGTGCTGCGGCAGCTGCGCTTCCGCGACCGGCAGGTCGTGGTGCTCGACGCGCAGGGCGAGGACGGCGTCGGCGAGTGGAACCTGATCGCGGAGGCCTTGGGGGTCAAGCCGATCCGGCTCGACCCGCACGCGCGCGGCGGCCAGGGCATCCGGCTCAACCCGCTGGATCCGGCGATCACCAGCACCGGCCAGCTGGCGCTGCTGCGCACCATCGTCGAGGTCGCGCTCGGCCGCTCGCTGGACGAGCGTTCCGGCTACGCGCTCAAGGCCGCGCACACCACCGTGCACGCCGACGCGCAGCTGACCGGCGAGCAGGCGATCCTGCACGACGTCGTGGAGGCCCTGCGCGAACCGCGCCCGGAGGCCGCGGAGGAGATGAACATCGGGCTCGAGGACGTGCGCGAGTGGGGCCTCGACGTCGCCCTCGTGCTCGACCGGCTCGTGGACGGCGACCTGAAGGGCATGTTCGACGGCCCGACCACCGACGGCATCGACCTCGACTCGCCGCTGATCGTCTTCGACCTGTCCACGATCGACCGCAACTCGATCGCGATGCCGATCCTGATGGCCATCGTCGGGGTCTGGCTCGAGCACACCTGGCTGCGGCCGGACCGGCGCAAGCGCATCCTGCTGGTCGAAGAGGCCTGGCACATCATCAACTCGCCCTCGGTGGCGCAGCTGTTCCAGCGGCTGCTCAAGTTCGGCCGACGGCTCGGCCTGTCCTTCGTCGCCGTGGTGCACCACCTGTCCGACGTGATAGACGGCGCGGCGGCCAAGGAGGCGGCGGCGATCCTCAAGATGGCCTCCACCCGGACGATCTACATGCAGAAGTCCGACGAGGCGCGGGCGACGGGCCGGGTGCTCGGCCTGCCGCGCTGGGCCGTGGAGATCATCCCGACGCTGTCGCCCGGCATCGCGGTCTGGGACGTGAACGGCGACGTGCAGGTGGTCAAGCACATCATCACCGAGGTCGAGAAGCCGCTGGTGTACACCGACCGCGCGATGACCGAGAGTTCGCCGCGCGAGGGCTTGGACGCCCCGCCGATCGCGCCCGCCGCGCTGCCCCCGGTGATGCCGGTGCTGGAACCGCTGATCCCGTCCGTCGCCCGCGCCCTGCCGCCGACGCGCGCCGTCGTCGCGGTGCCGCAGCCGCAGCAGCCGGTGGCCCTGCCGGTCACCTCGGCGGCGGCTAAGCAGCAGCAGGCGCAGCCACCGCAGCAAGCGCGATCGCAGCAGCCGGGCAGCGCGGGGTCCGAGATCCACGAGCCGGAGATCGAGGACGTCCCCGAGGACTCTCCGGTCCCTGGCCTGCGTCCGGTGGCCCCGCCGACGCTCTCCGCCGCCTCGAAGCCGAGCATGGACGACCCCGAGCTGACCGCCCTCGCGGCGGCCCTCTTCGGCCCGCGCGCGCAGACCCCGAGCCACCCCCGGCAGCAGGGTGACGCGGACTCAGCCCGCTGAGTCCGCCGAGGGCCGGCACGGCCAGAGGTTCCCGCACAGGCAGTAGTCCGGACCGTTCGCGATGGCGACGAGTCCGTGCACCTCGTGCCGGAAGTCGCGGGTGTGGGTCTGCGGAACGTCCTGCCGTGTAGTGCTGTTCACAGTGACTCCTCACAGCGAGCTGATGGGCTCTCACTCATTGCAACGAGCGTCCACTGTTCTAGTCACGATGCCATCAAACGATTGTCGGAAGTTACGACCGGAGCGCGGCACCGCATGGCGCCGGGTGGCACTACATGGTGCCATGCGGTGCCACTGCCGCATAGCGATGGCACCACTCGCGACCTGTCAAGACGCCATCCTGAGCCAATATGGCTTGCACTGGTGCCAAAGTGGTGCCATATTTGAGCCATGGAACTCACCCAGTACGTCGAAAACCTCCGCCGCGAGCTGACGACCGCGGCCGAGGTCGGCGGCGAGGACGCCCGCGCGCTCGCCGACCGGCTGCTCGCGCCGCTCGACGCGGCGGTGCGGCTCACCCTGCTGGAGGCCCTGTCCGCCGCGGCCGAGGAGATCACCGCCGAGCTCGCGCCCGGCTCCGTCGATGTCCGGCTGCGCGGCGGGACGGCCGGATTCGTGGTGACGCCGCCGGCGCCCGCCGCTCCGGCCGCCGCCGACGTCGCGCCAGGACCCGTCGAGGTGCGGCTGCCCTTCGCCGAGGGCGACGACTCGACGATGGTCCGGATCAACCTGCGGCTGCCCGCTAATCTCAAGGCCCTGATCGAGGACGCCGCCGCCGGCGGCGGGCTCTCCGTCAACGCCTGGATCGTCCGGGCCGCCGCGGCCGGGCTGGCCAACGAGGGTCGGCGCGGCACCCGACCGGCTTCCACGTCCAGGTCGGACCGCGTCGTCGGCGAGGGCTTCACCGGCTGGGCCCGCTGACCATGAATAACCCACCACCGAGAAACCGTTCCGAGCAAAGGATTCCCGAGATGTCCGTCTCGACCTTCAACACCCCGTCCCCCGTCACCGCGACCCTCGACCTGTACGTCGCCGACGTCCGCTTCGCCGTCACCGACCGCACCGACACGATCGTCGAGGTCCGGCCGAGCGACCCGAACAAGTCCGCCGACGTCAAGGCCGCCGAGAACACCCGCGTCGAGTACGACGAGGCCACCCGGACGCTGAGCATCGCGTCCAGGAAGCCCCGCACCCGCTTCGTGAACTTCAGCAGCAAGCGCCCCGAGTCGATCGACGTCCTCATCCAGCTGCCCAGCGACTCCGACGTCCGGGGCGAGGCCGAGATCGGCGACTTCCGGTCCGACGGCGTGCTCGGCACCGTCGATCTCAAGACCAACCTCGGCGCGGTCCTGCTCGCCGAGACCGGACCGCTGAACGTGCGCGGCGGCGTCGGCCAGATCACCGTCGAGGGGGTCAGCGGCTCCGCCCACGTGACCAGCAGCTCCAGCAACATCCGGATCGGCTCGGTGGACGGCTCCGCCGATGTCTCGACCAGCAACGGGAAGGTGCGGGTCGGCGTCATCACCGGTCCCGCGAACGTCAAGGCCGCCAACGGCGCGGTGTCCGTCGACCGCGCGCTGTCCGACATCACCGCCGCCAGCTCCAACGGCGAGGTGCAGATCGGCGAGGTCGTGCGCGGCAAGGTGTCCGCCACGTCCAAGAACGGCAGCGTCGAGGTCGGGATCCGCGAGGGCAGCGCCGCCTGGCTGGAGCTGAACACCGGCGTCGGCCGCGTCTACAACGAGCTCACCTCCACCGACGCCCCCGAGGCCGGCGAGCCGGTCGACAAGGTCGAGGTGCACGCCGACACCAAGCTCGGCGACGTCACCATCCGCCGCGCCCCCCGTCTCGACCAGGAGGTCTGACACCGTGATACCCGCCACCGGCACGACGAGCACCACCGGCCCGCGCGCCGTCGCCGCGATCTCGGCGCGCGGCCTGCGCAAGTCCTTCGGCGAGAGGACCGTGCTCGACGGCATCGACCTGACGGTCCAGCAGGGCACGATCCTCGCCCTGCTGGGCCCGAACGGGGCCGGCAAGACCACCGCGGTCCACCTGCTGACCACCTACCTCCGTCCCGATGCCGGCGAGATCCGCGTCGCCGGCCGGGATCCCGCCGAGCAGCCGCAGGCGGTGCGCCGCGCGATCGGCGTCACCGGCCAGTTCTCCGCGGTCGACGGCTATCTCACCGGCCGCGAGAACCTGATGCTGATGGCCGACCTGCACCTGCTGCCGAAGGACCTCGGCCGCCGCCGGTCCGCCGAGCTGCTCGAGCGGTTCGAGCTGACCGAGGCCGCGGACAAGGCGGCGTCGACCTACTCCGGCGGCATGAAGCGCAAGCTCGACCTGGCGATGACCCTGGTCGGCAACCCGAAGGTGATCTTCCTCGACGAGCCGACCACGGGCCTGGACCCGCGCAGCCGGCGCACGATGTGGGACATCATCCGCGGGCTGGTCGCGGAGGGGACGACCATCCTGCTCACCACCCAGTACCTGGAGGAGGCCGACCAGCTCGCGCATCGCGTCGCGGTGCTGGACGGCGGCCGGATCGTCGCCGAGGGAACGCCCGCCGAGCTCAAGGCGCGCATCCCCGGTGGGCACATCGAGCTCGCCTTCGCCGACCGCGCCGAACTGGACTCCGCCGCGCTGGTACTCGACCCGACCGGGCGCGACGACGAGGCGCTCACGCTTCAGCTCGCCGGCGACGGCAGCGTCAGCACCCTGCGGACGTTGCTGAGGCGGCTGGACGACGCGGACGTCGACGTCGAGTCGCTTTCCGTGCACACCCCCGATCTCGACGACGTCTTCCTCGCACTCACCGGCAAGAAGGGAGCCTGACCATGAGCACCATGACGATGGCCGACACCGGCCTCGACACCGCCGACACCCGTTCCCACGCGCTCGTCCACGCGCGGGTCATGCTGCGCCGCAACCTGCGGCACCTGCAGCGCTATCCCTCGCTGACCCTGATGGTCACCCTGATGCCGCTGGTCTTCCTGCTCCTGTTCGTCTACGTCTTCGGCGGGACGCTGGGCTCGGGGCTCGGCAGCGGAATGCCGGCCGGCCTGCACGGCGGCCGGTCCGCGTACGCGAACTACGTCGCCCCGGCGATCATCCTGATGGCCGTGGCCGCCGCGGCGCAGGGCACGGCGATCGCCGTCGCGCAGGACATGACCGAGGGCATCATCGCCCGCTTCCGGACCATGGCCGTCGCCCGGTCTGCGGTGCTGACCGGGCACGTCGTGGCCGCGGCCATCCAGACGTTGATCGGCGTCGTGGTCGTCACCGCGGCCGCGGTGGGCGTCGGCTTCCGGCCGCACGCGAACGCGGCCGAGTGGCTCGCGGCCTTCGGCGTGGTCCTGCTGCTGACCTTCGCCGTGACCTGGCTGTGCGTCGGCCTGGGGCTGTCGGCCAAGAGCGTGGAGACCGCGAGCAACTCGCCGATGTTCCTCATCCTCCTGCCGTTCCTCGGCAGCGGGTTCGTTCCGACCGACTCGCTGCCGGCGGGGATGCGCTGGTTCGCCGAGTACGAGCCGTTCACCCCGGTGAACGAGACGCTGCGCGGCTTGCTGACCGGAACGAGGATCGGCGACAATCTGGTCATCACGATCGCCTGGTGCGTCGGCGTCGCGGTCCTGTCATACGTCTGGTCGCGGCGACTGTACGAGCGGGAGCCGAAGGCACACTGAGTGAACTGAAGCCGTAGTAGGACCCTCGACATCCGAGGGTCCTACTACGGCTTCAGCCGGTCCACCGCCACGAGCCGCGGCGACCGATTCCCGTCAGCCGACGCGGCGTCAAAATGCAGGACCCACGCACAGCCTGTGGGCAGCGGGTCGTTCGCCCAGCGGTCGGCGACTTCGGGGTCCCAGGGCTGGCCGTTGAGCGTGGGTTCCTGCTCGGCATCGGCGAAACCGGGGCCGTAGAGCACCGCGGAGATCAGTTCGTCGAGCAGGGGGCCGTGCGTGCAGACGATCGCGCCGGTGCGGCGATCGGCGAGTTCCCTGAGCCAGGAGACGATGGCGCGCGGGGCGTGCACGTAGGAGATCTCGGTCAGCGCCGAGTCCAACTTCAGCTCCACGCCGTGCAGGTCGGCGTAGGGCCGGACGGTGCCGATGCAGCGCACGGCGGGGGAGCTGATCAGGTCCTCGGCGCCGTAGACCGCGAGCAGTTCCGCGAGTGCGATCGCCTGCTGCCGCCCGGCGGGCGCGAGAGGGCGGGCGAGGTCGTCGGAGTACCGGCCGCCGCGGCGCTCGGCCTTACCGTGCCGCTGCAGCACGATCGGGAACGTCTCGGCCGGGCCGGACAGGAGCGCGTCGAGCACCTCGACGTCCAGCGGGCTCGTCAGCCGCTCCCCGGCCTCCTCGGCGGCGAGCCACTCGAGCTCGTCCACCTCGTGATTCGCGACGAACTCGCCGGCGTCCGCGATGCGCGCGGCCCAGTACTTGACCCGCTTGGGGCGGCCGAGCACCTCGTACGCGGTGCCCGGCAGCCTGCGGCCGAGGACGACGCGGTACGCCGTCTCCTCCTCCACCTCGCGCATGGCGGTGAGCACGGCGTGCTCGCCGGGCTCGGCCTTGCCCTTGGCGAAGGACCAGTCGTCGTAGCGCGGACGGTGGATCAGCGCGATCTCAAGATCCTTGCCATCGGCGGTCGGGCGCCACAGCACCGCGCCGGACGCCTTGATCCGACCCTGGTCTTCTGAGCTCAGCGGCATCGGCATAGCAAGATCAGCGTACTTCCTCGGCGAACCAGGCTCGGTAGGACGGGGCCGTGGCGGAGGTCCACAGATCGGGGAAGGAGCGCCGGGAGCGGGCGATCTCGGCCCGCGACTCGCCGAGCAGCCGGCCGAGCACGAAGCCGGTGCTGGTCGCGATGCGCGGGGACTGGGCTGCGCGCAGAACGATGTCGCCGGCCACGGCCGCGTCCTGCTGCTGGCCGAGCTCCTCGGTGATCCGGCTCAGCTGCGAGGCGAAGGCCTCCGCCGGGATGCCGATGACCGGCACGCACACCTCGGCGGCGTACCTGGCCCGCTTCGCGCTGATCCGCAATCGGTGCCAGGCCTCGTCGGGGCCGTGCTGGTCCACCGCGGCGGCCCGCTTGGCCACCTGCGCGAACTCGGCGCGCACCAGCGGCGGCAGCACCCGCTCCGCGCTCTCGCCGAGCACTCCGTCGCCGGTCGCCACGGCCTGCGGAGCCAGCGCGATCCGGTCGGCCAGCGCGTGGAAGTCGGGGCCGGCCAGGGCGGAGAGCGTCGCGTCGTGGGCCGCCGCGTAGTCCTTGCCCAGCATCCGGTCCAGCAGCGTGTGCGCGCGCAGCACCCCGGAGTCCTCGGTGCCGTATTGTTCCAGCGCGCCGAGCAGCCGCTCCCTGACCACCTCGATGTCCCGCTCCGGGGCGATCACGTCGGTCAGCGCGGAGATCTGCTCGCTCAGCCCGTCGGCCCAGTCCGCGTCGAGCAGCGGACGGTAGGTGCGCAGCACCGAGCGGGTGCGCCGGCAGGCCACCCGCAGCTTGTGCGCGGCCTCCGGCTTGTCCTGGCGCAGCCGTGGCAGCTGCGCCAGGAAGGCGTTGCTCTGCTCCGCCAGATACATGCGCAGCACGTCACCCGCCGTCGGGTCCATGCCCCTGTCACCTGCTTCCGCCCCGTTGATCCTGGTCGCATACATCTGACTCATCCACATCGCTACGGCGCCCTGGTGGCGGCGCCGGTCGGACCGCGTCCCGGCTCGGGACGGGGGAAACTCAGCCCATTCGGGCCCGCCGCGCCGCCGAGCGCCGGTTGCGCGCGGCGATCAGCGCGGACTGCACATCCCTGGTGGGTACGCCCTCGGGCGCGCTCCGGCGGGTCCAGTCGCCCTCCGGGCCGAGCTCCCAGCACGAGGCGTCCGGCGCGAACACCGTGTCGATGAGCCCGATCAGGGTATTGCGGTGGGCCGGCTCGGATATCCGCACCAGAGCCTCGACGCGCCGGTCGAGGTTGCGGTGCATCATGTCCGCCGAGCCGATCCAGACCTGCGCGGGCTCGGCCGCCGTGCGCACGGCACTGCGGCTCGGCAGGTCCTCGCCGAAGATGTAGATCCGCGAGTGCTCGAGGAAGCGGCCGAGCACGCTTCGGACCCTGATGTTCTCGGACAGCCCCGGCACCCCGGGCCGCAGCGCGCACATCCCGCGCACCACGAGGTCCACCGGCACGCCGGCCTGCGAGGCGGAGTAGAGCGCGTCGATGACCGCCTCGTCCACCAGCGAGTTCATCTTCATCCGGATGCGCGCGGTGCGGGCCAGCGCCCGGCGGCCGCTGAGCATCTTCGCCTTCTCTCCTTCGATCTTCTCGATGATCGAGTCGCGCAGACCGTTGGGCGCGGTCAGCAGGCGTCGGTAGCTGGTGGTGCGCGAGTAGCCGGAGAGCCGGTTGAACAGGTGCGTCAGGTCCTCGCCGACCTGCGCGTCGCAGGTGAGCAGGCCGAGGTCCTCGTACTGCCGGGCGGTCTTCGGGTTGTAGTTGCCCGTCCCGATGTGCGCGTACCGGCGGAGCCTGCCGCCCTCCTGCCGCACCACGAGGGAAAGCTTGCAGTGCGTCTTGAGGCCCATCAGCCCGTAGACCACATGGCAGCCCGCCTGCTCCAGCGTGCGCGCCCAGACTATGTTGGCGTGCTCGTCGAACCTGGCCTTGATCTCGACCAGGACGAGCACCTCCTTGCCCGCCTCGGCCGCGTCCACCAGCGCGTCCACGATCGGAGAGTCGCCGCTGGTGCGGTAGAGCGTCTGCTTGATCGCGCGCACGTCCGGGTCCGCCGCGGCCTGCTCGAGGAAGGCCTGCACCGAGGTGGTGAACGAGTCGTACGGGTGGTGCAGCAGGATGTCGTGCTGGCGCATCGCGGCGAACACGTCCACCCCGGCACTGGACTCGAACTCGACCAGATCCGGGTGCATCGCGGTGGCGAACGGGGTGTACTTCAGCTCCGGACGGTCCTCGCCGGCGATGGCGAACAGGCCGGTCAGGTCGAGCGGCGCGGGCAGCCGCATGATCTCGGCCTCGCCGATTCCCAGCTCCCGCACCAGCAATTCGAGCACGCCGGGGTCGATGGTGTCCTCGACCTCGAGCCGCACCGGCGGCCCGAAGCGGCGGCGCTGCAGCTCCTTCTCGAGGGTCTCCAACAGGCTCAGCGACTCGTCCTCCGCCTCGACCTCCACGTCCTCGTTGCGGGTGACGCGGAAGGTGTGGCAGCCCAGCACCTCCATGCCGTTGAACAGGTGCGGCAGGTGCGCCGCGATCAACTGCTCCAGCGGCACGTAGCGCTGCTCGCTGACCTCGATGAAGCGCGGCAGCAGCGGAGGCACCTTCACCCTGGCGAAGTGCTCGTGCTGGGTGACCGGGTTGCGCAGCTGCACCGCGAGGTTCAGCGAGAGACCGGAGATATAGGGGAACGGGTGCGCCGGGTCCACCGCCAGCGGCGTGAGCACCGGGAAGATCCGCTCCCGGAAGAGCACGTAGAGCTCGTCCTGCTCGGGCTTGCTCAGATCGTTCCAGAGCACGATCTCGATGCCCTGCGCGGTCAGCTCCGGACGCAGCTGCTCCTGGAAGTACAGCGCGTGCCGGTTCATCAGCTCGCGCGTGGTCGCCCAGATCCGCTGCAGCTGCTCGCGATGGCTGATGCCGGAGGGGGTGGCGCCGGCGGCTCCGGTGGCGATCCGCCGCTTGATGCCGGCGACCCGCACCATGAAGAACTCGTCCAGGTTGTTAGCGAAGATCGCGCTGAACTTGGCCCGTTCGAGCAGCGGCACGTCCTTGTCCTCGGCCAGGTCGAGCACCCGGCTGTTGAACTGCAGCCACGACGCCTCCCGGTCCAAGAAGCGCGACGCGCCTGTCGCGGTCGGGTCACCAGGCTGTTCCATGATCCAACTCTCGCATAGCGCGATGAACGGAGAGTGTCCTCCGCTCAGATTTTCGGTGTACCCCCATCGATTCCCGATATCAAGCCGTCATACGCTCGCTATCTCGCCTCCACCTACCCGCGCACCCGGTACTCCAGATCGACGGACCGGGTGTGGAATCCCGCCCGCTCGTAGAGCCGCACCGCCCCCGTGTTGTCCCCGTCCACGTAGAGGATCACGGTGCGGAAGCCGCGCTTGGTCAGATAGTCGAGGCCCTGGTGCAGCAGCACCCTGCCGAGCCCGGTGCCCTGCGCGCTCGGCGAGACGCCGAGCACGTACACCTCGCCGACCTCCTCCTCGGCGTACGAGCCGGCCGGATGGGTCTTCGTCCAGTGGAATCCGACCAGTTCGCGATCGGCGTCCGCGCCGCGCTCGGCCAGGAAGAACCCGGCCGGGTCGAACCACGACTCGGCCTCCCGCTCGGCCAGGTCCGCCAGAGTCCACTGGCCCTGCTCCGGATGGCTCGCGAAGGCCTCGCCGTTCAGCTTGACCCAGGCCTCGTCGTCCTCGCCGGGCCGGAAGGCGCGGATCGAGATCCCGGCGGGCGGCTTCGGCGAGAGCGCGGTCGGCGTCCAGCCGGTCACCTCCATCAGCCGCAGTTCGCGGGATTCGACGAGCCCGAGCTTGGCGGCCACGCGCCGGGCCCCGGGATGCGCGCCGTGCGCCCAGAACCGGGTCGCCCCGGCCTTCAGCGCGTCCCGCGCCAGCAGCGTGCCGAGCCCGGCGCCGCGTGCCTCGGGGGCGATCACCAGCTCGCAGCTGCGGCCCG
Organism: Actinospica sp.; assembly: GCF_035552695.1. Lineage (NCBI taxonomy): Bacteria > Bacillati > Actinomycetota > Actinomycetes > Catenulisporales > Actinospicaceae > Actinospica > Actinospica sp. The sequence continues at coordinate 28,983 of NZ_DASZKT010000007.1, read as the reverse complement.
CGTCGGGGTCCGCGGGGTCGGCGTTGCCTATATAGGCGTAGCCGAGCACGGCGCCCGCGGCTCCGTGCTCGATCAGGTGGACGGTGCCCGCCCTGCCGTGCGCGACGGAGAGTCGCGCCTCCTCGGACAGCGGCACGTGGCCGTCCGCCGAGGCCGCCGCCGCTACCAGGGCGGTGACCCGTTCGCGATCGGGTCCGGTCAGCTGTCCCAGGGTCTGCTCACGCATGTCTACACAGTAGATGTGCGGAGGTCCGCGGGGCGGATCTTGCGGGGCTAGACGGTGACGTTCTCGCGCTGCTCGGTGCGCTTGTCCGGGTTGACGAAGCGGTAGCCGACGTTGCGCACGGTGCCGATCAGCTGCTCGTTGTCGGTGCCGAGCTTCGCGCGCAGCCGCCGTACGTGCACGTCCACGGTCCGGGTGCCGCCGAAGTAGTCGTAGCCCCAGACCTCCTGCAGCAGCTGCGCCCGGGTGAAGACCCGGCCGGGGTGCTGGGCCAGGTACTTCAGCAGCTCGAACTCCTTGAAGGTCAGGTCGAGCACGCGGTTGCGCAGCCGCGCGGTGTACGTCGCCTCGTCGATGACCAGGTCGCCGTTGCGGATCTCCAGCGGCAGGTCCTCGTTGCCCGCGGCGGCGGCGAGCCGGCCCAGCGAGAGCCGGATGCGCGCCTCGAGCTCGGCCGGGCCCGCGGTGTCGAGCAGCACGTCGTCCACGCCCCATTCGGCGGTGACGGCGGCGAGCCCGCCCTCGGTGGTGACCAGCAGCATCGGGCAGTCCAGGCCGGTGGTGCGCAGCAGCCGGCACAGCGAGCGGGTGGCCGGCAGCTCGCGCCGGCCGTCGACCAGCAGCACGTCCGCGGGCGGGGTGTCCATCAGGGCGGACGCCTCGGCGGGCGCGACCCGGACGGTGTGCAGTAGCAGCCCGAGAGAGGGCAGCACTTCGGTGGAGGGCGCGAGCGCGTTGGTCAGCAGCAGTAGCGTGGCCATCCGGAGAGGCTCCTTCCGCCGGGCGGTCGTGCGGGTTTCGTAACCTGCACGTAAAAAGCAGCAAAGGATCCGGTGGCTTCGTCGCCCGGATCCTTTAACAGGGAGGATAGCCGACATGACCACCAGGTGTCTGTAACGAAGAACACACGATCTGATCTGGAGCGTGTCCACGCCCCGGACGCCGTGGCGGATACTTGCTCAAGAACGTGTGGCTTGAAACTAGCGATGGGTCGGGTGCTGGCCGTGACAGCGACACTGCGTTTCTGGGCCGCCGCGCGAGAGGCGGCCGGCGCGGCGGAGGAGACCGTGGGCGCCGGCACCCTCGCCGAAGCCCTGGACGAGGCGGTGCGCCGGCGGGGCGGCGAGGGCGGCGGCGGCGCTGAGCTGCGGCGCGTGCTGAGCAGGTCGTCCGTGCTGCTGGACGGGGTGCAGGTGGGCCGGGCCGACCCCGCGTCGGTCGAGCTGTCGGACGGAGCGGTGATCGAGATCCTGCCGCCCTTCGCGGGGGGCTGAGCCGCGATGAGCTACGAGTCCTACGAGCCGTACGAAGAGTATGAGCAGCAGCCGCCGTCGCAGCAGCCGTACGAAAATTACGATCAGCAGCAGTATCAGGAGTATCAGCAGTACGAGCAGCCGCAGCAGCCTTACGGGCAACAGCAGCCCTATGAGCAGCAGGCGTATCAGCAGCCGTACGAGGGCCAGTATCAGGACCAGCAGTGGGCGCAGTCCGGGCTCGGCTGGGAGCAGCAGGCCTGGAATGAGGCGCAGGCCGCCGGCGGCTACCAGTACACGCAGGTCAACGAGCTGTCCGGCACGGATTTCCAGCAGTACCGGGCCGATCTGCCGCGCGATATGCCGGTGCCGGACTATCCGCCGGAGTACCAGCGGTCCCCGGAGTACACCGAGTACGCGGATTACGCCGAGGAGCCGGCCGGATTTCCGCATCAGCGCGCTGAGGACCCGGTGCCCGAGCCCGAGGCGGCGTACGAGCGTGAACCCGAGCCCGCTCCGTCCCCGCCCCCGGCTCCGCGGCGGACCGCCCCGGCGCCGACGGCCGCCGCGGGCCGCGGCTCCTTCGGCGCGGCCGGGCTCGGCGCGCTGGCGGCCGTCGCCGCGATCGCCTCGACCGGCGCGCTGCTGGTGGTGGTCGCCCTGATCCAGGCGGGAATCGCGATCGGCTGGCAGCAGGCCATGGGCGCGCGCGAGCGCGGACGCCCGGACCGGCGCGCGATGGTGCTCACCTCGCTGATCGGCTGGGCCGCGACGGCCGCGGCCTTCAAGCTGACGCCGGACAGCGCGTCACTCGGCATCCCGGCGGCCCTCGGCGTCGGATTCCTGCTGCTCGCGGCCGACCAGATGACGCGTCGCGGCCACCCGTTCGGCGACGGCGAGCGGGTGGCCGGGCTCGGCATCGCGGTCGCGGGCGGACTGTTCGCCGTGCTGCCCGCCGGATTCGTCGTCGCGGAACGCATCGATTCCGCGCTGACCGGAGCGTGCGCGTCGGCCGCCGCGCTGGGCGTGCTCTGCTGCGCGCTGCTCGGCCGCAACCCGGTGCGCGGGATCGTGGCGGCACTCGTGTTCGGTGCCGGCGTCGGGGCGTACGCGGCGAAGGCGCTGCAGGCCGACGGGGGCCTGCGGGCCGGCGCGCTGGGCGGCGCGGTGGCGGCGCTGGCCGCGGCCACCGCGGTCGGCGCGCTGGACCGGATCGTCACGGAAGCCGAGGCGCGCGGTTCGACCCGCATCGTGTCGCAGGCGTTGCCGGTCGCGCTCTCCGCGGTGGGCGCGCTGATCGCCTCCGCGGTTTTCCGTTGATACGACGGCAATCCCGTCGGCTCCGAGGCTCGCCGCCGGAGCACGAAGCGGAATACGCTGAACCGTGTGACTGAGCCGACCGTGCCCATGCCGCATGACAGTTGGGAACAGCCGACGATGCCGGTGCAGACCGACAGGCCGCCGCGCCGCCGGCGCCGCGGCACCAAATGGCTGATCGCGCTGGTGATCCTGCTCGGCCTGCTCGTCGGGGCGGACCGGATCGCCCTGCTGGTGGCAGAGGACCAGCTCGCCGGCCGAATCCAGTCGTCCCAGCATCTGAGCCAGAAGCCCGGCGTGAGCATCTCCGGCTTCCCCTTCCTGACCCAGGTGATCTCGCGGGACTTCCCGCACGCCACCGTCGACATCCACGGTCTGACCGCGAACACGCTGACCATCACCGACCTGCACGCCGACCTGCACGGGGTGCACGTGAACGGCGCCTTCAACGGCGCGACCGTGGACTCGCTCACCGCCACCGCGCAGATCTCCTACAGCGACATCGCCAAGGCGTTGTCCTCGCAGCTGAACGTGGCGGGCGTGCAGGTGGGCGCCATCCAGGTCACCAAGGCCGGGAACGACCAGATCAAGGCCACCTATGACCTGCTCGGCGCGACCGTCAGCGCGATCGTCGACGTGAGCCTGGCGGACGCCAACACGCTGGAGTTCAAGTCGGTCAGCTTCGACACGCCGCTGTCCGGCCTGGTCACGCCCTCGAACTTCGACGTGAAGTACAACCTCGGCTCGCTCCCCTTCGGGATGAACCTGACCCAGCTGACGTTCACCGCCTCCGAGGTGGACATCTCCGCCACCGGCAGCCACGTGAATCTGAGCCAGAGCACGACATCCGGCGGCTGACTTGCGGAGATGCGTACGCCGCGCGGCCATGTTTCAGATGTGAGACCATCGTCTCACTCAGCGAGATGTTCGTGACAGCCCGCCCGATCCGTCCCTAGTATCGAGGTCATGAGACCTCAGGCAGAGCTCACCAAGCGGCGCGCAGTCGACCTGTGCCGCGTCGCCACCTGCCTGTGTCGCCCGGCCTGACCCAGGCCGCGCCGCGCCTGCCCGTTCATGGCCGGCGCATCCCCTTCGAGCCTGGTCCGGCCCGCATTCCAGCACGCTTGAAACATGGCGTATCCGGAAATTTCCAACCTTTCTTTATCAGGAGACTCATATGAGCCGCAACGACGTCCTGGTCGACGCCGATTGGGTCGAGGAGCACCTCGACGACCCGAAGGTGGCCGTCGTGGAAGTGGACGAGGACACCAGCGCGTACGAGAAGAACCACATCCGCAACGCGATCCGCATCGACTGGAAGCGCGACCTGCAGGACCCGGTCCGCCGCGACTTCGTCAACAAGTAGCAGTTCGAGGCCCTGCTGTCCGAGCGCGGCATCGGCAACGACACCACGGTCGTGCTCTACGGGGGCAACAACAACTGGTTCGCCTCCTACGCCTACTGGTACTTCAAGCTTTACGGCCACCAGGACGTGAAGCTGCTCGACGGCGGCCGCAAGAAGTGGGAGCTCGACTCCCGCGACCTGGTCGAGGAGGTGCCCTCCCGCCCGGCCGCCAACTACGTGGCGCAGGAGCAGGACACCGCCATCCGCGCCTTCCGCGACGAGGTCGTGGACGCGATCAACGTCAAGAACCTGGTCGACGTGCGCAGCCCCGACGAGTTCTCCGGCAAGCTGCTCGCCCCCGCGCACCTGCCGCAGGAGCAGTCGCAGCGCCCCGGCCACGTGCCGAGCGCCAGGAACATCCCCTGGTCGAAGGCCGCGAACGACGACGGCACCTTCCGGTCCGACGCGGAGCTCACCGAGCTCTACCAGGAGGAGGGCGTGGACCTGGCCAAGGACACCATCGCCTACTGCCGCATCGGCGAGCGCTCGGCGCACACCTGGTTCGTGCTGCACGAGCTGCTCGGCCAGGAGAACGTGAAGAACTACGACGGCTCGTGGACCGAGTACGGCTCCCTCGTCGGCGTTCCGATCGCGCTCGGCGCCTGAGGTAGCAAGAAGGCGCAGCGAGTTTTCGCGTGTGCGGCGCCAATCACCGGAACAGCAGAAAGCGAGTACTGATATGTGCGGCGCCACCACCGGCGGCCTGTCCCGAGAGGGGATCGACGTGTCCAAGGAAACCGTGATCGAGGGGACCATCAGCAAGGACGGCGTGCCCGTCACCGGCTATGTCCGCCTGCTCAACGCGGACGGCGAGTTCACCGCGGAGGTTCCGACCTCCGCGACGGGCGCGTTCCGCTTCTTCGCGGCCCCCGGCAGCTGGACGCTGCGCGCCCTGGTGCCCGGCGGCAGCGCCGACCGCGCCGTGGTCGCCACCCAGGGCCAGGTGCACGAGGTCGCGATCGCGGTCTGATAGCTCGCTGTAGCGGCTTCGAGGGCTCCGACACGCGTCGGAGCCCTCGTCGCGTCTCAGTAGACGAGCGCCTGCGTCCCGTCCTCCAGGATCTCCGCCGCGAAGACCTGCGCCCCCGCGATCCGTACACCGGGCCGCAGCATCTCCTCGGTGATCTCCCGGCGTGCCGCGCACTGCGTGCACAGCGTGACGGTGCCGTTCGCCAGGATCGCCGCCAGCAGATCGGCCAGCGGCGCGGAGTGCGGCAGGCTGAACTCCTCGGCGCGGCCCGGCAGCGCGAACCACGAGGACTCGCCCGTCAGCCAGAGCGATACCCGCGCTCCGGAGGACGCGGCGACCGCCGCCACCGTGAAGGCCTGGGCGGTGCGCTCCGCCGCCTCGGCGCCGGACGTGAGCTTGATAACGAGGTTTCTGACCGTCATGGGTATCGAGCGTAATTTAGACTGGTCGCGCAACCTGCCCAGCCCTTGACGCTCAGGAGCGCAACGTCATGGAGAACCTGTTCACCGCCTTGCTCGTGGTGATGTTCATCGCCGTCGTCTGGTTCGCCGGCTACGTGGTGCTCAAGCTGTTCAAGGGCCAGAGCTGATGCCGATCGAGATCCCCGCCGATCTCGATCCCGCACTGCTGCCGCTGTCCTTCCTGATCGGCGAGTGGGCCGGCGTCGGCCTCGGCCAGTACCCGACGATCGAGGACTTCCGCTTCGGCCAGGAGGTCGTCGTCGGCTACACGCCGGGCAAGCCCTACCTGGACTACGAGTCGCGCTCCTGGCTGATCGACGAGGCCGGCGAGAAGGTGCGGCCGCTGGCCCGCGAGCACGGCTACTGGCGCCCGCAGCCGGACAAGCAGGTCGAACTCCTTCTCGCGCACCCGACCGGCATCGTCGAGATCTGGCTCGGCGAGGTGGACAACGGCAAGATCGAGCTGCGCACCGACGCCGTGGCCCGCACCGCCTCCTCGAAGGAGTACTCCGCCGGCCACCGGCTCTACGGTCTGGTGAAGGGCGACCTGTACTGGACCTTCGACATGGCCGCCATGGGCGAGGGCATCCAGAACCACCTCGCGGCCCAGCTCAAGCGTGTGAAATAACGATAAATGTGGGAGCGCGCACGGCGTAGAGTTGTCGTGTGTCGTCCAGCAGCGGTGCACCCATCGATCTGACCGAGGAGCTGCGGGCCAAGGGCTACCGGCTCACTCCCGCCCGCCAGCTCGTGCTCGGTGCCGTGCTCGCGCTCGAACACGCCACGCCGGACGCCATCTGCGCCGAGGTGCAGCGCACCGCGAGCTCGGTCAACCTCTCCACGGTCTACCGCACGCTCGAGCTGCTCGAGGAGCTCGATCTCGTCTCGCACACCCACCTCGGCCACGGCGCGCCGATCTACCACGCCGCGCACGAGCGGGACCACCTGCACCTCGTCTGCGGCGCCTGCGGCAAGATCACCGAGGCCGCCGCGAGCTGCGCCGACGCACTGGTCGAGGGGCTGCGCGAAAAGTTCGGCTTCGAGACGGACGTCGCCCACTTCGCCCTCTTCGGCCGCTGCGCCGACTGCGCGGCCTCCGGAGCGACCGTCAACACGGCCCGGCACGGATCCGGGAACAACTCGGCCAATGCCGCGAGTTGATCCGAGTATGCGATCGCCTCTGCTCGACCTGCCCGGAGCCGTACCGGCCGAAGCCCCCGACGCGGGCGTGGCCGCGCACTACGGCAATCCGCACGTGGAACAGCGTGAGCTGGTGGCCGGCCGCGGCTTCGTCGACCTCTCCCACCGCGGCGTACTCCGGATCGGCGGCAAGGACCGGCTCTCGCTGCTGCACACCCTGACGACCCAGCACCTGAGCGAGCTGGCGCCGAACGTCTCGGCGGAAACCCTCCTGCTCGACCCCAACGGCCGCATCGAATACGCCCTCTACCTCGTGGACGACGGCGAGTTCACCTGGGCGCACGTCGAGCCGGGCGCCGCCGAGCCGTTCGCCGCGTTCCTCACCAAGATGCGCTTCATGCTCGAAGTCGAACCCGCCGACGTGACCGACGCCTACGCGATCGTCTACGAGGCCGCGCCGAGCGACGTCACGGACGTGCTCGCCCGCAACCTCCCCGACGGCTCCCGCGAGATCTTCCTCCCCCGCGAACGCCTCGCCGAGTACGCCCGCGCACACCGGCACCCGGCCGGCAGCTGGGCCGCCGAGGCGCTGCGGATCGCCGCCCACAGTCCCCGCGTCGGTCTCGAGACCGACCAGCGCACCATCCCGCACGAGCTCGGCTTGATCGAGCAGGCCGTGCATCTCAACAAGGGCTGCTACCGCGGCCAGGAGACCGTGGCCCGGGTGGAGAACCTCGGCCACCCGCCGCGCCGCCTGGTGATGCTGCACCTCGACGGCACCGAGGAGCACCTGCCGCCGCACGGATCCCCGGTGCTGCAGGACGGCCGGGAGGTGGGCGCCGTGACCAGCTCGGCCCGGCACTACGAGCTCGGCCCGATCGCGCTCGCCCTGGTCAAGCGCAACGTGCCGGTGGACGCGGTGCTCGAGGCGGACGGCGTTCCGGCCAGCCAGGAGATCGTCGTCGCGCCGGACACCGGCGGCAGCGCGCGCGAGCGGCTGCGCCGTCCGGTCTGAATTCGATACCGAATTGACCGCCTTTGCGGTGAGGGGCGTGCAATTTTCCTCGCACGCTCAGCTAATCGGGTGACAGTCGTCTGTCACGCATCCGTACGCGCGGGCACCGTGGCACTATGCAGCCATGACGGACGTGACGCGGCGCGCCGAGCGGCGCCTCGACCGAGTGCTCGCCGCCGACGTGGATCTCAGCGGACTGAGCACCGCGCAGCTGCGCGAGCGGCGCGGCGAGGCGATCGCCGAGGAGGCCGACCTGTCGTACCTGCGGCGGCTGCTGCACGGCCGGATCGACATAATCACGGCGGAGCTCAAGGGCCGGGCCGGGGGCGACGCGAGCCCGCTGATCGGCCGCCTCATCGAGATCCTCGCCGACCAGCCCGCCCCCCGGCAGGCCTCGGCCCGGCACCTGCCGATCGAGAGCCTCTCCATCGGCGAGTACCGCCTCGAGACGGAGGCCGCCCTCGCCGAGATAGACGTCCCCGACCTGGACTCCTGCCCGACCACCCGGCTCACCGAGGTGGCCGACCGCCTCACCCGGCACGAGCAGGAGATCTCCGCCCTGCGCCGCGCCGTACAGCACGTGGTCGACGCCTACGCCGCCGAACTGGCCCGCCGCTACCGCGAGGGCGAGGCGTGCGTGGACGAGCTACTCGCCTGACCGTTGCCGCTGCCGCGTAGCGGGCCGGCACCCCGCGCGGATACGGCCATTCGGGGGAAGCCGGTCGCGACACGCGGCCGGGTGCTTGCTAGCTCCGCTTGCTTTTGCAAGCACCTCGACCTACTCTGAACGTGTGACAGACCTCCACCTCGGCCCCGTGCGGCTGGCCCAGCTCGGCGCGTACATCCGCGAGCAGCGGCAGAACGCGCAGTACTCGCTGCGCCAGCTGGCCTCGGTGTCCGGGGTGTCCAACCCCTACCTCAGCCAGATCGAGCGCGGGCTGCGCAAGCCCAGCGCCGATGTGCTGCAACAGCTCGCCAAGGCCCTGCAGATCTCCGCGGAGACGCTGTACGTGCGGGCCGGGCTGCTCGACGGGGAGCAGGGCGCAGCCGATGCGCCGAGCGAAGCCAGCGAAGAGCCCGCGGGTCGGGCGGAGCGGACTGAAGTTCTGGCCGCCATCGCCGCCGACCCGCAGTTGACCCCACGTCAGAAAAGCGCCCTGCGGGAGATCTACCTCTCCCTGCGCGGGCAGGAAGGCAGTGACTGAGATGTCCGGCATCACCGACGAGATCCGCAAGACCCTCAGCGACCCGAAGCCGTTCTACGCGCTGGCCGGCGCGGGCGACCTCGCCGCCGAGAAGCTCAAGGACGCGCCCGAGCGGCTGCGCGAGACCCCGACCCTGATCGCCGAGGCCAGTGCCACGCTGACCACGATCGCCAACAAGATCGCCGCCGAGGCGCCGGAGCGGATCGCCAAGGCCACCGCGACCGTGCAGGGCGTGGCGACCAAGGGCCTGCGCCCGGACACCCAGGCGCTGCGCGGCGCCGCCCAGACCGTGGCGCTGCAGCAGGTCGGCCGGCTGCTCGAGGCCGCGGGCAAGGCGGTGGAGACGTACGACGAGCTCGCCGAGCGCGGCAAGGTCGCCGTCGGCCGCTACACCGGCGGTGCCGACGGAGTCCCCGGCGAGACCGCGGACGCCGAGCAGGGCCCGGTGACGGTCGTCGTCGAGCAGGTCCTGGAGGACGACGAGATCACCGAGGCTCCGGCGGAGACCGCCGAGGAGGCCGCCCAGGTCTTCGCGGAGGCCGCCGAGGCGGAAGAGGCCACGGAGGCCGCCGAGTCCGCGGCGAAGACGCAGTCCGCGCGCAAGGCCGCGCCGTCCAAGCCGGCCGCGAAGAAGGCGACCCCGCGCAAGCGCAGCAGCACCGCGCCGACCGCGCCGAAGACCCCGCGCCCGCCCAAGGCGTAGGACCCCGAGCGCGGGAAAACGTAAGAAAACCCCGTGGCATCCCGCGTTCGAGGTAGCGTGGGATGCCTGCGGGGTATCCGCTCCTCGCGAGTATCCGCCGCGACCGAATCGAAGGGACGGGCTCATGCTGGGCAGCGGCTTGATCACTAACACTTTCTTCAGCGTGCTGAACCTGCTCCTGCTCGCGCTGTTCTGCTTCAAGGTCTTCGTCTTCGTGGACGCGGCGATCCGCCCGGCCCGCGCGTACGTGGCCGCCGGGAAGCTGACCAAGGTCGCCTGGCTGCTGATCCTCGGCATCGCGGCCTTCTACGACTTCAAGTGGGGTTCGTTCTTCTCGTTCCTCACGATCATCGGCGCGGCCGCGGCCATCATCTACGCCGTCGACGTGCGTCCCGCGCTGCGTCAGATTTCCGGGCGCGGCACGAAGCGTGGCCTGCGCGATCGCCAGCACGACGGCCCGTACGGACCCTGGTAGATTCGATCTGCCTGCTGACCTGTGCGGACATTGATCGTCCAGGTTTAAAGCAAACTCTCAAAGTAGCTTCACGACCGGCTAAGTCTCGGGCTGCATAGTCTGAATCACCCCCCAAGGTCGGGGCGGACCGGTTTACCGGAAAGCCCCGCTACTCCGAGGGTGCCCGACCCTCGGAGGGTGCTTCTCAGCACCAACCCCTGCGGCCTCGGCTGAGCTACCCCCCGCGAGCTCCCCGAGGCCGCAGCGGTGCTGTGTTTTCAGCTTTCGCAGGCCCGCTGGCGCGATTGGCCGCGGCGGGTGGGGGTGGAGTTCCGAGGCTGTACGTCGGTCGGCATTCGTAGGTGGGGGCTCAAGTTTCGAGATGCCGCTGCCGACTAGCCCCGGGGCGCTAGTGCGTCCCAATCCACTGTCAGTTCGCCTAGTCGCCAACGGGATTCGCGGTCTAGGACCGGCCAGTCGGTGGTGAGCATGCGGGCCGCGGCGATCCAGCGTTGGCGGGCTCCGAAGGCGCCGTGGGGGGCGCAGGCCGCCCAGGCGCGGTCCCAGTCGAGCAGCAACGCGTGCACGTTCTCGCCCGGCACGTTGCGGTGGATCAGCGCCTTCGGCAGCCGCTGCGCGAAGATCGCAGGGCTCTCCAATGCCGCGAGCCTGGCGGCGAAGCTGAGCGTGCGCGGGCCCCGCGTGTCCAGCGTGGCCCAGACCGCGATGCGGCCGTTCTCCGAGCAGGTGCCCTCCAGCAGCAGCCCCTCGGGCGCCAAGCCCGCGCACAGCCGGGTCCAGACCTCGGCGACCGCACCCTCGTCGTACTGTCGCAGCACGTTGAACGCGCGGAGCAAGACCGGCGGCTTCGGGACCGGCAGCTCGAAGCCGCCGAGCCGGAACTCCAGCTTCGGGGCCCGCTGATACGGCCCGGCCGCGGCGACGCGCTCGGGGTCGATCTCCAGTCCGAGCACGCGCAGATCCGGCCGGACCGTCCACAGCCGCTCGGCCCACTCGACCGTCGTCACCGGGTACGCGCCGTAGCCCAGGTCCACGGCCAGGGCGTCGGCGGGCGCCGCCCACAGCAGCCGGTGCTGCGTGCCGAGCAGCCAGCGGTCGACCCGGCGCAGCCGGTTCGGCGCGGTCGTGCCGCGGGTGACCGTGCCGACCGGCCGGGTCCTGGCCATGATCCTTACTTCCGCGGCTCGCGGTGCACCTTGTACGACGCGGCCTGCGCGATCGGACGCACGACCAGCAGGTCCACGTCCACGTGCGGCGGCCGGGTCACGGCGAAGGCCACGCAGTCCGCGATGTCCTCGGCGACCAGCGGCTCGGCGACGCCCTCGTACACGGCGTCGGCCCGCGACGCGTCGCCCAGCCGGTTCAGCGAGAACTCCTCGGTCCGCACCATGCCGGGCGCGATCTCGGTCACCCGCACCGGCCGGCCGTTCAGCTCGAGGCGCAGCGTGTCGCTCAGCGCGTGCTGGGCGTGCTTGGCGGCCGTGTAGCCGGAGCCGCCCTCGTACACGCCGTGGCCCGCGACGGAAGTGATGTTGACCACGTGGCCGCGGCCGAACTTCAGCATCGCGGGCAGCAGCGCCTGGACCATCCGCACCGAGCCGAGGACGTTCACCTCGTACATCCAGCGCCAGTCCTCGATCTCGGTCTCCGTCGCCGGGGCCAGGCCGCGCGCGCCGCCCGCGTTGTTCACCAGGACCGCGCACTCGGGCACCTCGGCGGCGAGCGCGGCCACCGAGGCGTCGTCGGTAACGTCGAGTTCAAAGGGCCGTACCCCGGCCTCGGACGCGAGCTGCTCGAGCCGGTCGAGCCGGCGGGCCGCCGCGATCACGTCGAAGCCCTCCGCCGCCAGTCGGCGCGCCGTGGCCGCCCCGATGCCGCTGCTCGCTCCGGTTACCACCGCTACAGGTTGGGTCATGCCGCCATTCTCCCAAACCGGTGGGCTCCTTCGGGCGCGAGCCCCCCGCGCGCTCCCGTGCGCGGGACCGGGTGCAACGTGCGCTAGGGAATACTGGATCGGGCGGCGGAGGTTCAACGGTTGCCCGAAGTGTGAAGTCAGAGGAGTGAGTGATCGTGAATCCGCGGCGGATAGCCATGCTCTCCGTGCACACGTCCCCACTCGAGCTGCCGGGGACGGGCGACGCCGGCGGGATGAACGTCTACATCGTCGAGCTGTCCAAGCAGCTCGCGGCGCTGGGCACCGAGGTCGAGATCTTCACCCGGGCCACCGGCGGCGACCTTCCGCCGCAGGTCGAGCTGGCGCCGGGGGTGCTGGTGCAGCACGTGACGGCCGGACCGTACGAAGGCCTTTCCAAGGAGGATCTGCCGGGCCAGCTATGCGCCTTCACCTCGGGCGTGCTGCGCACCGAGGCGTTCCACGACCCCGGCTACTACGACCTGATCCACTCGCACTACTGGCTGTCCGGCCAGGTCGGCTGGCTGGCGAAGGAGCGCTGGGGCGTGCCGCTGGTGCACTCCATGCACACGCTCGCCAAGGTGAAGAACAACGCGCTGGCCGACGGCGACACCCCGGAACCGGCCGCGCGGCTGATCGGCGAGGACCAGGTCGTGCGTGCCGCCGATCGGCTGATCGCGAACACCGCGCAGGAGGCCGAACAACTCGTCCGGCTCTACGACGCATCGGCCGATCGGGTGACGGTCGTACACCCAGGCGTCAGCCTGGACCGCTTCGCACCCGGCAATCGGGCCGCGGCCCGGGCGACGCTGGGCCTTCCGGCCGAGGCGCCGCTGCTGCTGTTCGCCGGGCGGATCCAGCCGCTCAAGGCTCCGGACGTGCTGCTGCACACGGCGGCCGAACTGCTGCGCCGCGACCCGGTGCGGTACGCGGACCTGGTGGTGGCGATCGTCGGCGGCCCGAGCGGCAGCGGCAAGGCCACCCCGCACCACCTCACCCGGCTGGCCAAGCGCCTCGGCATCGCCGGGCACGTGCGCTTCGTGCCGCCGGTGGACCAGGACCGGCTCGCGGACTACTTCCGGGCGGCGGACGTGGTCGTGGTGCCCTCGTACAACGAGTCCTTCGGCCTGGTCGCGATCGAGGCGCAGGCCTGCGGCACCCCGGTGGTCGCCGCCGCGGTGGGCGGCCTCGGCACGGCCGTGCGGCACGGCGAGTCCGGCCTGCTGGTCGCCGGCCACGACCCGGCCGACTACGCGGAGGCCTGCGCGCGGTTGCTGGACAATCCCGCCGCACGGGCCCGTATGGGTGAAGCGGCGCGGCGGCACGCGGCCCAGTTCGGCTGGGGAGAGACCGCTCGGCGCGCCCTCGACGTCTACGGCGAGGCGCAGGCGCTCACGCGTGCCGACGCCGACGCGGTGCGCGCCGCGTAAGCTCGAAACCGTGAGCGAGCTTGCGAGCGAACCATCGAATACAGTGCGAATGCGCCCGTCGAGCGCCAGCGAGGTGGTCGCATGACCGAGAACGCGCAGGCTCTTCGAGCGACCGCCGCCGCGGAGATCGAGAAGGCGCTGGCCGAGGCCGAAGCCGACTTCGAGCGCCCCGCCGACGGCCACTACGTCGTCGCGCTGCCCGGCACCCGCAAGCTCTCCACCGCATGCTCGCTGCTGCTCGGCGACCACACGCTGTCGGTCAACGCGTTCGTCGTGCGCTCCGCCGACGAGAACCACGAGGGCGTCTTCCGCTGGCTGCTCGAACGCAACGCCAAGCTGGCCGGGATCGCCTTCGCCATCGACCACCTCGGCGACGTCTATCTCGTCGGCCGACTGCCACTCGCCGCCGTCACCGCCGTCGAGGTCGACCGGCTGCTCGGCACCGTGCTCGAGGCCGCGGACAGCAGCTTCAACACCCTGCTCGAACTCGGCTTCGCCAGCTCCATCCGGCGCGAATGGGAGTGGCGGCTCAAGCGCGGCGAACCGACGTTCAACCTCGCCGCCTTCGAGCGTCTACGACCCGAGACACCCGGCGACTCCGATAACGCGCTCGGCTAGTCTCTGGGTCATGGCTGACAACTATCGCCTCGTGCTGCTGCGCCACGGCGAGAGCGCGTGGAACGCGAAGAACCTGTTCACCGGCTGGGTGGACGTGGACCTCACCGCCCAGGGCGAGGAGGAGGCGATCCGCGGCGGGAAACTGCTGGCGGAGCGCGGCCTGCTGCCCGACGTGCTGCACACCTCGGTGCTGCGCCGGGCCATCCGCACGTCTCAGCTCGCGCTGAACGAGATCGACCGGCACTGGATCCCGACGCACCGCTCGTGGCGGCTGAACGAGCGCCACTACGGTGCGCTGCAGGGCAAGGACAAGGCGCAGACGCTGGCGGAGTTCGGCGAGGAGCAGTTCATGCTCTGGCGTCGTTCGTACGACGTGCCGCCGCCCCCGCTGGCCGAGGACGACGAGTACTCGCAGTTCCACGACCCGCGCTACGCCGTGCTGCCCATCGAGCTGCGGCCGCGCACCGAATGCCTGGCCGACGTCGTCGACCGGATGCTGCCCTACTGGTACGACGCGCTGGTGCCGGACCTGCGGGCCGACCGCACCGTACTGGTCGCCGCACACGGCAACTCGCTGCGCGCGCTGGTCAAGCACCTGGACGGGATCTCCGACGAGGCCATCGCGGGCCTCAACATCCCGACCGGCATCCCGCTCTACTACGAGCTGGACGCCGACCTGCGCCCGCTCGTCGCGGGCGGCGAGTACCTCGACCCGGCCGCCGCGGCCGAGGCCATCGAGGCGGTCAAGAATCAGGGCAAGAAGTAGAACCGAACAGCTTGGCGAAAATGCCCCGCCGGGCGGTCCCGGCGGGGCATTTCGTACTCCGGAGAGCTGAGAACGCCAGAGAGCGTTGAGCGAGAATCAGTTCTCGCCGGTCACCAGGAATACCAGGCGGCGGGCGACGGAGACGGCGTGGTCGGCGTAGCGCTCGTAGTAGCGTCCGATCAGTGTCACGTCGATGGCGGTCTCCACCGGGTAGCCGATGTCCTCCTGCAGCAGCGCGGAGAACAGCTGGCGGTGCAGCTGGTCCACCGCGTCGTCCTCCTCGTCCAGGTTGCGCGCGGCCTCGACGTCCAGGCCCTCGATGATCTGGCCGGTCTTGGTGGCCAGCTCCACGCCGAGGCGGCCCATCTCCCGGATGGACTCGTGCAGCTCGGCCGGGACGGCCGACTCCGGGTAGCGCAGCCGGGCCACCTTGGCGATGTGCCTGGCCAGGTCGCCCATCCGCTCCAGGTCGGCGCTCATCCGCAGCGAGGTGACGATCGTGCGCAGGTCGCCGGCCACCGGCTGCTGCCGGGCAAGCAGGTCGAGGGCGCGGCCGTCGAGCGACTCGCGCAGCGCGTCCACCTGCTCGTCGCCCGAGATGACCTTCTCGGCGGTCTGCAGGTCGGCGTTCAAAAGGGCATCGGTGGCCTGGTCCAGCGCGGACGCGACCAAACCTGTCATCTCGATCAGGGTCGCGCCGATCGAATCGAGCTCTTCGTGGTACAGGTCGCGCATCGTGCACTCCCGCTCGTCGTGGTTTGGACTCTCGGATACGGTACGGGGTCGACCAATCGGCGGCCACGGCGGATGGTGAATCAAACGCGACCCATACGTGAATTCTCGGCAACGTTAGAAGTTGCTCGTACACCAAGCCTTCGAAACGCCGGGTTCGCCCGCTTACTCTGATCGTGTGCCAATATTCGTCGCGTCCGCCTTGCACGTCGCGGCCGTATCCGCCTCCGCGCTCATCGCGCTGGGAGTGGGCGCCGCGGGCGGGCTGGCATTCCGCTGGAGCGAGCGGGACCGCGCCAAGGCGGAGCCGCCGCCTGAGCCGCTGGTCCCCTCCGGGGTCGCGGCGGTGCTCCAGGTGCTGCGCTCCTCCGCCGTGCTGCTCGACCCGAGCGACGCGGTGGTCAAGGCCTCGCCCGCGGCGCACGCCATGGGCCTGGTCCGCGGCCAGCGGCTGGTTCCCGAGGAGCTGACCGGGATCGCCCGGCAGGTCCGCAGGGACGGGGAGATCCGCCAGGTCGAGCTGGAGCTGCCGCGCGGCCCGCTCGGGCAGGACACGCTCGCCGTCTCCGTCCGGGTCGCGCCGCTCGGCGCCCAGCTGGTGCTGGTGCTGGTCGAGGACCGGACCGAGGCCCGCCGGGTGGACGCGGTGCGCCGCGACTTCGTCGCCAACGTCAGCCACGAGCTCAAGACCCCGGTCGGCGCGCTCTCGCTGCTGGCCGAGGCCGTGCTCAGCGCCAGCGACGACCCGGACGCGGTGCGCCGCTTCGCCAGCCGGATGCAGAAGGAGGCGCACCGGCTGACCAACCTGGTCCAGGACCTGATCGACCTGTCCCGGGTGCAGGGCGACGACCCGCTGGCCAAGGCCGTCCCGGTGGAGCTCGTCGAGGTCGTCGCGGCCGCCCGGGAACGGGTGGTCGAGGTGGCCGAGGCGCGCTCGATCGAGATCGTCGCGGCGGGCGCGGACGGAGTGCGCGTGCTCGGCGACCTCGGCCAGCTCACCACGGCCGTGGGCAACCTGGTCGAGAACGCCGTGAACTACTCGCCCGATCGGACCAAGGTGGTCGTCTCGGTCCGGGTCGAGGGCGAGCTCGCCGAGGTCTCGATCACCGATCAGGGCGTCGGCATCCCGGACCAGGACCTGAACCGGATCTTCGAGCGCTTCTACCGGGTGGACCCGGCGCGCTCGCGGATCACCGGGGGCACCGGGCTCGGGCTCGCGATCGTCAAGCACATCGCCGCCACCCATGGCGGGGATGTGTCGGTGTGGAGCGTCGAGGGTGCCGGCTCCACCTTCACCCTGCGGTTGCCGGTGGCCGTGCAGGCCCCGTCGACCGAGCTACATCCAACCCCCACACAACAGACAATCACGACAGGGAGTCGAACGACGTGACGAGGGTGCTGGTAGTTGAAGATGAGGAGTCGTTCAGCGACCCGCTCTCCTACATGCTGCGCAATGAGGGCTTCGAGGTCGCCGTGGCCGCCACCGGACCGGAGGCCCTGGACGAGTTCGACCGGCACGGCGCCGACCTGGTGCTGCTCGACCTGATGCTGCCCGGGCTGCCCGGTACCGAGGTCTGCCGCCAGCTGCGCACCCGGTCCAGCGTTCCGGTGATCATGCTGACCGCCAAGGACTCGGAGATAGACAAGGTCGTCGGCCTCGAACTGGGCGCGGACGACTACGTCACCAAGCCCTTCTCCTCGCGCGAGCTGGTCGCCCGGATCCGCGCGGTGCTGCGCCGGCACGGCGGGCAGACCGAGGAGCTCGAGGACGCGGCGCTCGAGGCCGGCCCGGTCCGGATGGACGTGGAGCGGCACACGGTGAGCGTCGCCGGCAACGGCGTGCAGCTTCCGCTCAAGGAGTTCGAGCTGCTGGAGATGCTGCTGCGCAACGCGGGCCGGGTGCTGACCCGGATGCAGCTGATCGACCGGGTGTGGGGCGCCGACTACGTCGGCGACACCAAGACCCTGGACGTGCACGTGAAGCGGCTGCGCGCCAAGATCGAGCCGGACCCGGCGCTGCCGCGCTACCTGGTCACCGTTCGCGGCCTCGGTTACAAGTTCGAGCCCTGATCGGCCCGGCAGTAGAACTGAACGGCCCCCGCGGCGCCACTCGGATGGCGTAGCAGGGGCCGTCGTCGTTCGTCGTTCGTCGGACGTGGTGCCCGCGACCGCTTTCCGGTCCGGTGCCCGAGGGTTACCTGGTCGAGCTGGCCGACGCGCTCGCGGTGGCGGTCGCCGTCGCGGTGCCGGTCGCCTTCGCAGTGCCCGTAGCCGTGCCGGTCGCGGTGCCAGAGGCGGTCCCGGTCGCCTTCGCGGTGCCCGTGGCCGTTCCCGACGGGGTGGCCGTGCCGGTGCCCGTCGCGGTGGCGGTCGGGGTTCCGTTGGCGCCGTTCGGGTTGTAGCTCGCCCACAGGCCGCTGTTCGGCTGCACGATCGCGGTCACCGTGGCGGTCTGGCCGTTCGAGAAGGTGTAGACGACCTGGGTGTTCGAACCCACCGTCAGGTCCGCGTTGGCCAGCTCGAGCTCGGGCTGGCCGGGCTGGCCGAACTGCACGGAACGCAGGCCGGGGATGGTCACCGAGCCCGAACTCGCCTGCACGCCGGGGGCCAGCTGCGCGGTGTCGGTCGGCGGCACGATCGTGGCCGTGGCGCCCGCGATCGCCACCGAGGTCAGCTCGACGGAGTTGGCCGCCGTCGGGTCGGTGTTCGCGACCTGGCCGATCACCTCGGCGCTGCCGGTGCTCGCGTCCGCGACGACCCACACGTTGCTGATCCACGTGGTGCCGACCTTGGCCTGACCGCTGTCCGGCTGGATCTGGAAGACCTCGGCGCCGTTGCCGTTCGCGCAGGCCGAGAGCAGGGGCAGCGCGACCAGCACCGCGGCGCCGGCTAGCACGGCGCGGCCTCGGCGGGAACCCAGCGGGATGCGGCGGCCGGTCCGCCCGGTGGACGTCGTGGGGTTGCTGCTCACGGTGGGTCAGGCTCCTCGCGGTGGCTGTGGTCGCTACTCAGGATTCATTTAGCCACAGCGTACTGACCGCGATTGACGGCGACTCACCGGGATACCGGTTTAGTCCCCGCGGAAGGCGCGAGGGCAGCGTCAGCCGCCCTCCGTCGCCCGCTTGATGCCTGTTCCTGCTCTTCGACTCGACCGCTCCGGCTACGGCTTCGACTACCGCACGGCACCGAGCGCGCCGACCAGCGAGGCCGCCAACAGCGCCCCGGCGAGCAGCGCGGCGATCACGCCGCGCGGGGAGCCGAGTCTGCGCAGTGCGCGCCCGATGCGGGAACGCCGTCGCGCCCAGCGCCGCTCGCGCTGATAGCGCCGGCGGTCCGAGACCAGCTCGCGCGGGTCGGCCGGGGCCCGCAGTTGCGGCTCGGTGATCGCGGTGCCGTCCGGCCAATGCGCCACGATCGCCGCTTCGGGATCCTCGTGTGCCGCATCCCACGAGGAGGAGAACTCGCTGCTCGAATCCACTGATCCATCACCCCACCTGCGAGAGGGCTGCCAGTCCACGCTGCGCTGGTACGAGTCATTGTGCGCCCGCAAGTCGCGCTTGCCCAGAGTTGTTGCCGCTCCCGTTGCGGTGAAACCCGCCGGGGCACCCGCCATTCTCACCCGAATCCCGGTCTGACGGGTGGTTGAAAGCAAGATTCTTGGGCAGTCTGTGGCCCCCGCCACGCCGCGCTGACCAGGGGCGAGTACGGCCGTGGATCGCTTGTCAAGTGGGCATCACCTATCTGACCTGGGCAAACGCCCTTCAGAATCGGGCCGAACCGTGTTATCCTGGTTACCCACGGAAGGGGTACGCATCACATGACGTTCAAGGTTGGCGAAACCGTCGTCTATCCCCACCACGGGGCCGCTCTCATCGAGGCGATCGAAACCAGGATCGTCAAGGGAGAGGAAAGGCCCTATCTCCGGCTGAAGGTCGCCCAGGGCGATCTCACCCTCATGGTTCCCACGGACAAGGTCGAGTATGTCGGCGTCCGGGACGTCGTGGACCAGAACGGGCTCGACCGGGTGTTCGAGGTGCTGCGCGCCGAGTACACCGAGGAGCCGACCAACTGGTCCAGGCGCTACAAGGCCAACCTGGAGAAGCTCGCGTCCGGCGACGTGATCAAGGTAGCCGAAGTGGTGCGCGACCTGTGGCGCCGCGACCGCGAGCGCGGGCTGTCCGCCGGCGAGAAGCGGATGCTCGGCAAGGCCCGGCAGATCCTGGTGAGCGAGCTGGCACTGGCCGAGTGCACCAACGAGGACAAGGCCGAGTCCATCCTGGACGAGGTGCTGGCCTCCCAGGTCGGCCCCGCCACCAAGGCCTGAGACCCCTTCTGTTCGCGCATTGACGATCCTGCCACGAAGGTGACCGAGTCCACTCCCGCGCGCACCGCCGCGCTCGTTCCGGCGGCCGGGCGCGGCGAGCGGCTCGGCCCCGGCGCTCCCAAGGCGCTGCGCGCGATCGGCGGCGAGCCGATCCTGCTGCACGCGGTGCGCGGACTGCTCGCGTCCGGCGAGGTCGACCTCGTCGTCGTCGCGGCACCGCCCACCGAGGAGGGCGTGGCCGAGGTCGCGCGGATCCTCACCGGGCTCGACCCGGTCACGGTCGTCCCCGGCGGCGCCACTCGCCAGCAGTCCGTGGCACTGGCCCTGGCCGCCGTGCCCGAGCAGGGCTACGACGTCATCCTGGTGCACGACGCGGCCCGCGCGCTCACCCCGCCCGCCACCATCGCGGCCGTCGTCGCGGCGGTGCGTTCCGGACTGCCGGCCGTCATCCCGGTGCTCCCGGTGGCCGACACCATCAAGTCAGCGGTGCCGAGCGAGGACCCCGCCGGGTTCCCGACCGTGGGCGACACGGTCGACCGCAGCGGCCTGCGCGCCGTGCAGACCCCGCAGGGCTTCCGCCGCGACCTGCTGACCCGGGCGCACGCCGCCGCCGGCCACGACGCGACGGACGACGCGGGTCTGGTCGAGAGCCTCGGCGAACCGGTGGGCATGATCCCGGGCCACGTGGAGGCGTTCAAGGTCACCACCCCCTTCGACCTCGTGCTCGCCGAGGCCGTGCTGGAGCGTCGTGAGGAGCAGTCGCGGATGAACCCCGTCCTCCCCTTGGTCGGCATCGGCGTCGACGTGCACGCGTTCGCCACCGAGCAGGATCTGGACCTCGAGCCGCGCCCGCTGCGCCTGGCCGGCCTCGACTGGCCCGGCCAGAGCGGACTGCTGGGCCACTCCGACGCCGACGTGGTCTGCCACGCCGCCTGCAACGCGCTGTTCTCCGCGGCCGGACTCGGCGATCTGGGTTCGAACTTCGGCACCTCGGAGCCCGAGTGGAAGGGCGCCGCGGGCACCGTCCTGCTCGCCGAGGCGGCCCGTCGCGTCCGCGCGGCGGGATTCGTCATCGGCAATGTGGCGGTCCAGGTCATCGGGGTCCGCCCGAAGATCGGCCCGCGCCGCGCCGAGGCGGAGGCCGTCCTCGCCGCCGCGGTCGGCGCTCCCGTCCGGCTGAGCGCGGCCACCACCGACGGCCTCGGCTTCACCGGCCGCGCCGAAGGCCTCACCGGCATCGCCACCGCCGTCGTCTTCCCCGCGGGCTGACCGGCAGGGAGGCACCGCCCCGCGCCTAGCGCATCAGCTCCCTGCCGCGGGTGCGCTGGATCTGGGCCACGATGCTGAGGGCCGCCGCGCGCCCCGGAATGCCGCTGACGGCGCCGCCGCGGAGCGCTCCGGAGCCGCAGAGGACGACGTTCGGGATCTGCGTCTCGACGCCCCAGGTGCCGGCGACGCCGCCGGTGGTGGCCCAGGGCCAGGACAGGTCGCCGTGGAAGATGTGGCCGCCGGGCATCGCCAGCTTGGCTTCGATGTCGAGCGGGCTGAGCGCCTCGATGCACGGATTGCCCTCGGCATCGATCGTCAGGCACTCCTCGATCGGCTCCTCGAGGTATCTGTTGAGGCCGGCCAGCGCCAGTTTCACCGCGCGGTCCTTCGCGCCCTCCTCCTTGAACAGGCGCGCCGGCGTGTGCAGGCCGAACAGCGTGATCGTGTGGATGCCGCCGCGGGCGGCCTTGGGGCTGAGGATCGTACGGTCCGTCAGCGTGTGGCAGTACGCCTCGAAGGGCAGCGGATCGGGCAGCCGGCCTGACTCCGACTCCTGATACGCGGCGGCCAGCCGGGTCGCGGACTCGTCGACGTGGAGGGTGCCCGCGAACGCCGTCTCCGCGGGGATTCCGCTGCGCAGCCTCGGCAGCCGGTCGACGACGAGGTTCACCTTCAGCTGGTTGCCCTCGGGCGGCGGCGGGCCGTCGTCGCGGCCGAGCAGGTGCGTGAGGATCGGGGGCGCGACGTTCGCCGCCACGTACTTCGCGTCGATGCGGTGCTCGCCGTCGGCGGTCCGGTACAGCACGCTGGCGCGGCGGCCGTCCGACTCGACCAGCGTGACCGTCGCGCCGGTTCTGATCACCGCGCCCGCCTTGACCGCGGCGCGCTCCAGCGAGTCGGTCACCGCGCCCATGCCGCCGATCGGCACCCGCCATTCGCCCGACGCGCTGGCCATCACGTGGTACAGGAAGCAGCGGTTCTGAATGAGCGTCGGATCGTAGGCCCAGGTCTGCGTGCCGATCAGCGCGTCGGTGAGCACGATGCCGCGCACGTCGTCGTCCTCGAAGGTGCGGTCGACGATCGTGCCGAGCGGCTCCTCCATGAACTCGTGCCAGAACGTCGAGCCGCAGGCCTCGCGCACCGCCTTCATCACGACGCCCTTGCCGGGCATCGGCTCCAGCATCGTCGGCGCGATGACCCTGGCCGCCTTGCCGATCTGCTCGTAGAAGCGCTGCCAGGCCCGCCAGTCGCGGTCCGAGCCGGTGACCCGGCGGAAGGAGTCCACGGTCGCCGGACCCGGCCGGCGCTCCACGAGCAGCCCGTCGGCCCGGCCGCCGCGCAGCACCGGGGTGTACGAGGCGACCGGCCGCGAGCGCAGTTCGAGGTCGAGTTCGAGGTCGCGCACCACCGCGTACGGCATGAGCGCCACCAGGTACGAGAATGCGGAGAGCCGCGCCTCGATGCCGGGGAACATCTGCTCGCTCACCGCGGCCCCGCCGACGTGGTCGAGCCGCTCGAGCAGCGTCACCCGGAGCCCGAATCTGGCCAGATACGCGGCGGTGACCAGCCCGTTGTGCCCGGCGCCGAGGACGACCACATCGGTCGCGTCCGGCACTTGCTGCTGGTACCGCTCGTCCGCGGCATCCGCCATGTGCACTCCCGTCCGAGGTCTTATGACAAGTTATATGCCCCATTCCCCTGCGGGTAGCCGTTGATCGTGCCCGGCGTGGCTTCCCCGGTCGCTGCCGCCTGTTCACCGAAACGACACCCGCGGCTTGCCCGGATTCCAGCTCTGTCATTCAGCATCTCTAACAGTCGTTACATCTCGCCTATGACTAAAAGCTGGAGATCTTGATGAACTCGTGGAACCGACGGCCGGCTTTCGGGGCCGCCCTGGCCGGTGCCCTCGCTCTGGGCACCCTGGCCGGCTGTTCAAGCTCCTCGAACAGCTCGGACTCGGCGTCAGGCAACAGCGGTGACGTCTCCTTGGTCGTGTACTCCGCGCAGGGCTACGACTCGGCGGTGACCAAGGCCTTCACCAAGGCCACCGGCATCCCGGTCTCGCTCGACGACGACAGTACGGGCCCGCTGCTGGCCAAGGTCGGCGCCGAGCGCAACAACCCGCAGTGGGGCCTGCTCTGGGTGGACGGCGACACCGCCTTCGCCACCCTGGACAAGCAGGGCCAGCTGCTCGACTACAACCCGGGCGTCCCGCTGACCACCGCGGGGCGGAAGCTCGTCCCCACGGACCACTCCTACTCCCCGGTCAGCACCACGGCGGTCCCGGCGCTGGTCTACAACGCCGCCAAGGTCACCGCGGTGCCGTCGACCTGGCAGGACCTGCTCGGCGCGCAGTACAAGAACAAGGTCGGGATGAACGACCCGTCCCAGTCCGGACCCACCTTCCCGCTGATCGCGGGTCTGATGAACGAGCTCGGCGGCGAGTCCGGCGGCGTGTCCGCGGGCGAGAAGTACCTCACCGAGCTCAAGGCGAACGGCCTGCAGGTGCACCCGACCAACGGCGACACGCTGCACGCGCTGGAGACCGGTCAGATCGACTACGGCCTGATCCAGTCCTCGGCCGCCGCGGGCGAGATCGCCACCGCGAAGAAGAGCGCGAACTTCGACCCGAAGGTCGTCTACCTCGGCACCACCACGCTGCTGCCCGCCAACATCGGCATCGACAAGGGCGCCTCGGCCAAGGTGCAGCAGGAGGCGGAGAAGTTCATCCAGTACGTGCTGTCCCCCGCCGGCCAGAAGGTGATGCAGACCGGCGACCCGACGGGCGACTCGCTGTTCTGGCCGATCGTGCCGGGCATCGACCCGGTCGCCGCGATCGGCGCCATGCCGACCACCTACCAGCGGATCGACCCGTACTACTGGGGTCCGCTGGAGAACGAGGTCAACACGTTCTTCGACTCGAACATCAAGTAGGCGCGAACCCGGATGGCTGTGACCACGCTTGTCGCACCGACCTCCGCGCGGGCTCGCGCGGCGGTCGGCTGGGCGCGCAAGGCGCCGTTCGCACTGTTCTGGCTGCTGGTGGCGGCGATCCTGCTGCTGCCGATCCTGCTGTTCCTGCTGGTCGCCTTCAGCCCGAGGCTGTTCGACCAGGGGCCGCGGTGGTTCAGCCTGAGCGGCTTTCAGGGCGCGTTCCAGGGGCCGATGCTGCGGGGCATCCTGGACACGCTGCTGGTCGGCGTGGTCACCGCGCTGGCCTCGGCGGCGGTCGGCTTCGCGGTGGCCTGGGTGGTCCACCGCACCCGCGTGCCCGGGCGACGGCTGTGGTCGGGCAGCATGTTCGCGCTGCTGCTTGTGCCCTCGTACCTGATCGCGCTGGGCTGGGAGCGGCTGCTCGAGCCCTCCGGCGTGCTCGATCTGCTGCACGTGCCGGACAGCTTCGCGCGCAGCCTGCTGTTCGGCCCCGTCGGCGTGATCGGCGTGCTCACGGTCAAGGGGATTCCCTTCGCCTACCTGGCGATCTCGGCCGGGCTGCGCGGCCTCGGCGAGGAGTTCGAGGCGGCGGTCCGGGTGCACGGCGGCGGCCGGCCGGCCGCGACCAGGACCGTGCTGGCGCTGCTGGCCCCGGCGATCTGGTCCTCGCTGGCCATCGTCTTCGCCGAGTCGATCAGCGACTTCGGCGTCGCGTCGACCCTGGCCAACGACGCGCACTTCCCGATCGCCACCTTCGAGCTCTACGACGCCGTGTACAACTTCCCGGTGCAGTTCCCGATCGCCGCGGCGGTCGGCTGGATCCTGCTGGCGATGGCCGTGCTCGCGCTGGTGGCCCAGAACGCCGCGCTGCGCGGCCGCAGCTACCGGGTTCTTGGCGGACGCACCAGGCCCGCGCGTCGCCGCGAGCTGTCCCTGCGCGCCACGATCGGCGTATTCGTAGGACTGCTGGTGCTGTTCCTCCTCAGTTTGGGCGTACCGACGTTCGGTGCGATCTCGGCCTCGCTGATGACGGGTCTGGGCACCCTGGAAGGCGGGGCGTCCTTCAGCTTCGCCAACTACGGCAGGGCCCTGACGTCGCCCTCGCTCTATCAGCCGCTGCTCTACTCGGCGCTGCTGGCCACGATCACCGCGACGGTCACCGTGCTGCTCGGCCTGGTCGTCGCGCGGCTGCTCACCACGCGCCGCGGCCGCGTCTCGGCGCGGACGCTGGACCTGCTGCTGATCACGGCCGTCGCGTTGCCCGGCATCGTCTTCGCGGCGGGCTACATCTTCACGTACAACCTGCCGTTGATCAACAACCTCGGCATCCACCTCTACGAGACCACGACGCTGCTCGTGCTCGGCTACATCGCCACGGCGCTGCCGCCCGCCTCGCGCGTGCTGTTCGGCAGCGTCGGCCAGGTGCAGGAGTCGCTGCGCGAGGCGGCCCGCGTGCACGGCTCGAACGCGCCGGCCTCCTGGCTGCGCGTCATGCTGCCGCTGCTCGCCCGGCCGCTGCTGGCCGCCTGGTCGCTCACCTTCGGCGCCACGCTGCTGGAACTACCGGTCTCCCAACTGCTGTATCCGCCGAACGACCCGACCGTTTCGGTGGGCATCGAGAACGCGCTCTCGAAGTACGACTACGCCGGCGGCACGGCGATGGAAGTGGTCGCCGTGCTCGCCGCGCTGACCGTGATCGGCCTGGTGTGGGGCATCTTCCAGCTGGCCGCCCCGGCCGGTTGGCGACGACTGGGAAGGACGTCATGAACAGTCTCGATGATCGGGGCGGCCACCGCGTATCGCTGGTCGGCGCGGGAAAGCGGTACGGCGCCGTGCGCGCGCTGGCCGGGGTGGACCTGGAGGTCGAGGCGGGCCGGTTCCTGGTGCTGCTCGGCCCCTCCGGCTCCGGCAAGACCACGCTGGTGCGCGCGCTCGCCGGGATCGAACGCCTGGACGAGGGCGAACTGCGCATCGGCGACCGGCTGGTCAGCGGTCCGCGCACGCACGTGCCGCCGGAGCAGCGCGACCTGGCGATGGTCTTCCAGGACTACGCCCTCTGGCCGCACCTGACCGCGTTCGGGAACGTCGGATACGCGCTGCGGCGACGGAAACTGGCGGCGGATCAGGCGAAGGCCCGGTCGCTGGAGGCGCTGGAACGCGTCGGCCTGGTCGGTCTGGCCGAGCGCTATCCGCACGAGCTGTCGGGCGGCCAGCAGCAGCGCGTCGCGTTGGCCCGCGCGATCGTGGCCCAGCCGGGACTGCTGCTGTTCGACGAGCCGCTCTCGAACCTGGACACGGACCTGCGCGAGCGGCTGCGCGTCGAGATCGCCACGCTGACCCGGCAGTGCGGCGCGACGGCGGTATATATCACGCACGACCAGGCCGAGGCTTTCGCACTCGCGGACGTGATCGGCGTGTTGGACCAAGGACAGCTGGTTCAGCTCGCGGACCCCGAGACGCTGTACCTCAAGCCGGCCACCCCGTTCGTCGCCCGCTTCACCGGCCTGAGCGGCGAGCTCAGCGGAATCGTCGTCGGCCCCGATCAGGAGGACTTCTTCGTGATCGAGGTCGGGCAGTGGCGGGTACGGGCCCGATCGGCGTCCACGCTGAAGGCCGGCGACGCCGTGCGCGTGCTGATCCGCCCTGCGGCCACCGCGCTCGTGGACTCCGAGGCCGATTCCGCCGTCGAGACATCCGTCGGGTCATCCGTCGGCACCGTATCCGGCACCGTCATCGACGTCGCCTACCGCGGCCGCGGCTACGACCACGTGATCGCCTGCGGGGACCGTCACCTGGCATCCGTCTTCTCGGCCCGGCCGTGGGCCCGGGGCACGCAGGTAAAACTTTCGCTCGATCCCACAGGTTGCCTCGCCTTCCCGCTTAACGACTCCGCCGAGATCAGTTACGATGGAGAAGTAACGGCTGTTATGGCGGGGTCAGAGCCCGCCGCGACCAACCGAGGAGTCACCGAATGAACGGCACGTCAGGCGCGCTGTTCGCCGCCGTGTTTCTGGCTTGCGCGGTGGAGGCCGTCGAGGCGGTGACCATCGTGCTCGCCGCCGGAACCGCCCGGGACTGGAAGTCCGCGGGCTACGGCGTGGGCGCCGGCCTGGTCACGCTCGCCGTGATCACCGCCGCGCTCGGCCCCGCCGTCACCGCGATCCCGCTCGGCGCGCTGCGCCTGGTGGTGGGCGGCGTACTGCTGATCTTCGGACTGCAGTGGCTGCGCAAGGCGGTGCTGCGGGCCAGCGGCCACAAGGGCCTGCACGACGAGGACGCGATCTTCGCCCGCGAGCTGGCGGCGGCGAAGGCGGCCGAATCGACCAGCAGGTTCTCCGTACCCGACTGGTACTCGTTCACCCTGTCCTTCAAGGGCGTGGTGCTCGAGGGGCTCGAGGTCGTCTTCATCGTGCTGACCTTCGGCGCCAACGCGCACGACGTGCCGATCGCCGCCCTCGCCGCGCTCGTGGCCGTGGTCCTCGTGGTGCTGCTCGGCCTCGCGATCAGGGCGCCGCTGGCGAAGGTCCCGGAGAACACGATGAAGTTCGTGGTCGGCGTGATGCTCACCAGCTTCGGCATCTTCTGGGGCGCGGAGGGCGCCGACGCCCACTGGCCGGGCAGCGATGCCGCGCTGCTGGTCATCGTCCCCTGCGTCGCCGTCTACGCGCTGGCGCTGGTCGCGGTGATGCGCCGCGGCGCCACGAAGCCGGCCGCGTCCTCGCCCGAGCTCGTCAGTGAAGGAGCCTGAGATGGACACCGTGGCCAAGCGCCTGAAGGACTTCGGCGCCTTCTGGTACGACTTCGTGGTCGGCGACGACTGGCGGGTGGCGGTCGTCGTGCTGCTCGCGCTGCTGGCGACCTTCGGCCTGTCGAAGACCTCCGTCGCGGCCTGGTGGCTGATGCCCGCGGCCGTCGCCGTGATCCTTCCGGTCAGCCTCTGGCGGGCCAGGAAGCGTTGACCCGACTGGTGGGGTGAATCGACGGGGGCGCTGACCTGAAGTCAGCGCCCCCGTCGTCCGCTCCATCGCCGTCGGCTCCCCGGCCGGCTCAGTGCCCCTCCGCCTCCTCGGCGTACACCCGGGCCGCGTAGTCCTCGAGAGCCTGCTCACAGGACGCGAGCGCCTCCAGCGTGGCGGCCCTCTTCGGCGCCCCGAAAACGTCCCGCTCGGTGATCTTCGCCAGCCAGTTGCGCAGCTTGACGAGATCCTCCTCGTTCTCCTCGAGCTCGGCGTACGAGTAGTGCCCGGCGTCGTACTCCTTCTGCAGCTGCCCGTGGAAGTCCTGGCACTTGTCGACGATCTCGTCGTACTCGTCGTCCCGCGCGGCCTGGAACACGGCCAGGATGTCCTGCTGCCCGGCGAGCGCCTGACTGGCCAGCAGCTGCGCCGTGCCCCCCATGTCCAGGATCTCCCGCCGCAGCTTGCGCAGCGCCCGCTCCGACGCCGAGCCCGCAGGCAGCGCCGCCACCGAGTTCTGCAGGTAGACCGCCCCGAGCCCCTTCAGCCGCCGCCACACCGTCGCCCGCAGCCGCGTCGGCTCGGAGGGGATGCGGTAGATCAGCACCAGCCACGAAGTCCCGTCGGGATTCGCGAAGGCGATGGGCGCGGCCGCGGCCTGCCCGGGCGTTTCGTCGGTCACACACACCAGTCTGCCGCATCCGGGGACGATGAGGGGGCCGCGGGTTTCAGCCCCGCGGCCCCCTTCACCCACCGTTTACTGGTAGTACCCGAACACGTCGAGGATGAGCTCGCTCGAGCCCGCGCTCTCGTTGTAGATCTTCACCCCGGTGCCCTCGGTGGACATCGTCGTCGCGTTGGCGACCGTGGAGCCC
>NZ_DASZKT010000006.1:0-31187 GCF_035552695.1 Actinospica sp. | reverse complement strand
TGCAGCTGCCGGAAGCCGTCTCGTGATCAGCGGCTCCAACCGACAAGCCACCGCCCGACGGTCCTCATGAGCAACAGACGTTGCATAGCAAGAAGCTGCCAGGCACGCGCAGAAGGCGATGCGGGACGAGGGTGACCAGATCCGTGCAGCGGTAATCGCCGCGAGGCGGCGCATGCGCACGGCGACGCCGCCGACATCGAAGCCGGCCGAGCCGACCGAGGTCGACAAAGCAGACCCCGCCGACGGAGAGACGCCGCCGGAAGGCACTCCCGACGAATGATCCCGTGGGAAGCCATTGGGAAGAAGCAACCGTAATCCGCCGTAGCGAACCGCAATCCGCCGGAGAATGACTAAGGGCCCCTGCGCAGCGTTTTCGCTGTTCAGGGGCCCTTTTTGCTGGTGTGGCAGATCCAGGATTCGAACCTGGGTAGGCTACGCCGACGGATTTACAGTCCGCTCCCATTGGCCGCTCGGGCAATCTGCCTGGGATGACCGCCCCTTGCGGGGTGGCCTCGGAAAGATTACCTCATGGCGGGGGGTGCTTCGCAACCGGCTTTGGGGCGGGGGCGGGGGTGCGGAGAGTGGGCTGGTCAGGGGGTGATTGGGCGAGTGAGTGGGTGGGTGGACGTGTCGCTCGTTCGTGGGCGGGTCTGTTCGGGGCGGCGTGGGGCGGGGAGGTGATCAGCGCCGCACCTCACAGAATGAGAGGCCTTGCCGCTGTGCTTGGGAAGAAGAGTCGCTGCGTGGTGGAGTCGGAGTCGGGACGGGTCCGGGATGTCCAGCGTGTCCGGGGTGTCCGGCGCGAGCGGAGTCGTGGTCGGAGTGGTGATCGGGGGACGGGGTTTTGGGTGGGGGTGGTGGCCGTGGGGGCGGTCGCGGCGCTGGTCGGGGCGTTGACGGTGGGGGCGAGGGGTGCCCAGGCGGAGCCTTCGTCCGGGCTGGGGGCGGTGGCTGGGCGCGCGCAAGCGGATCCGTCGTCCGGGCTGGCGGGGGTGACCGGGGGTGCGCAGGCGGAGCCGTCGTCCGGGCTGGCGGGGGTGACCGGGGGCGCGGCGCCGGCGGAGCCGACGTCTGGGGTCGGGACGGTGGCGGGGGCTGCGGGTGCGCAGGGAGATCCGGCGTCGGGGATGGTGAGGCTGGCCGGGGTGCGGCCGGGGTGGGCGACGGCGGGGAATGCGGTGGGCGTGCCGGCGGCTTCGTCGATGATGACGACGCGGGTGTTTTTGGCGGGGGCGGATCCGCAGGGGCTGGCGGCGTATGCGCGGGCGGTTTCGACGCCGGGGGACGCGGCGTATCGGCACTTTCTGAGTGCGACGGAGGCGGCGGATAGGTATGCGCCGACGGCTGCGGAGGCGGCGTCGGTGACCGCGTGGCTGACGCGGGCAGGGCTGCGGGTGACGGGCGTGGATGGGGAGTATGTGCAGGCGCAGGGGACGACGGGGGAGGTGGAGAAGGCGTATGGGGTTGAGATGAGGACGTTCCGTGCGGCAGCAGAGTCTGGGGGGCAGCAGGACGCGGTGGCGTCTGGGGCGGAGAGCGCAGTGGCGTCTGGGGGACAGGACACGGTCGCGACACAGGGAAACTCGGGCGGGCAGGGCGCGGTCGCGCCGCAGGATGGAGTGACGTCCGGGGGCCAAGACGCGGTCGCGACACAGCGAAGCCCGGGAGGACAGGAGGCGGCCGCGCCGCAGGCGGATCCGGGACGACAGAACGCTGCCGCGGCGCAAGCGGATCCGGGAGGGCGGAACGCTGCCGCGCCGCAGGCGGATTCGGGAGGGCAGGACGCGGTGGCGCCGGAGGGGGATCCGGTGGTGCCGGCGGGGGTGGCGGCGGATATTGGGGCGATTACGGGGCTTAGTTCGGTGTCGCAGACTATGTATGCGCAGCATGTGACGGCCGCCGGGGCGGCGGGGGAACTGCGTAGGGGCGGCGGGGGGACGGCTGCGGCTGCGCCGGCGGGGCCGTTGATTCCTAGTCCGTGTTCGGCGTATTACGGCCAGGTGGTTGATAAGACGGATCCGGCTTTCGGGGGGACTCAGGAGCCGTATACGGTCTGTGGGTACTCGGCGGGGCAGCTTCGGTCCGCGTACGGGGCGGCTGGGCACTCGGGGGACGGGGCTACGGTGGCGATTGTCGACGCGTATGGGTCGGCGACGATGCGTAGCGATGCGAACGCTTGGTCGGCGGAGAATGGGCTGCCGCAGTTCGCGGCGGGGCAGTACGCGGAGGACGTGACGCCGTCCGCGTGGAATTCGGAGGCCGCGTGTGGTGGGGCCGCGGGGTGGGCTTCGGAGGAGTCGCTCGATGTGGAGGCCGTGCACGCGATGGCTCCCGGGTCCCATGTCCTGTATTACGGTGCGAACTCGTGCCAGGACTCGGATCTGCTGGCCGCGCTGTCCGATCTGATTACGCATCACCTCGCGCAGGTCATCTCGGATTCGTGGGGCGGGCCGCTGCACAGCACCTCGGGTGACGAGGCCGCGGCGACGATCGCGGAGTACGACCACCTGTTCCAGCTCGCGGCGGTGGAGGGCATCACGGTGAACTTCTCGTCGGGCGACTGCGGGGACAACTCCCCCACGACCACGTGCGGCGGGTCGAGCGGGCTGCAGTCGAGCTACGCGCAGACGACGTTTCCGGCGAGCGATGGATGGGTGACGGCGGTCGGCGGCACGTCGGCGGCCATCGACTCGGGCGGGCGACTGGCGTGGAACACGTCGTGGGGGACGCGGGCTTGGCTACTCAACGGAGCGGGGACCGGGTGGAGTGCGGCCGGGTGGATCTTCGGCGGGGGCGGTGGGACGGCGGCGGACTTCGCGCAGCCCTGGTACCAGGAGCACGTCGTGCCCTCATCACTCTCCGGCACGCTGCTGACCGGCGCGAAGGCGACCAGCGCGCGGCGGGTCGTGCCGGATATCTCGCTCGACGCGGATCCGTTCACGGGGCTGCTCGTCGGCGCGACCCAGCAGCTTCCGGACGGGAAGACGGGGTACGCCGAGGCGGCGATCGGCGGGACGAGCCTGGCCAGTCCGCTGCTGTCCGGGCTCGAGGCGGACTCGATCGGCGTGCGCGACGGCCTCCCGCTCGGCTTCGTGAATCCGACGCTGTACCTCGACGGCCTGGTGGGCGGCTCGGACACGATCCGGAACGTGACGGACACGCCGTCGAACGCGCGGCAGCCGATCGCCGAGGTCTTCCCGCCGTTCCAGGGGCAGCAGGCGGCGGTCGCCGGGCTCGGCTCGGACGGCGATCTGAAGGCGACAGCCGGGTACGACGACGCGACGGGGCTCGGCACGCCGGGGCCCTGGTTCGTCGACTCGCTCGCCGCGGAGTAATCGCGTCGGCCGGAGTCGATAGAGTTCGGTGGATAACGGACGCGACTTCGGACGACGAGGAGGGTCGAGATGGCGAGCGAGTCGAGTTTCGACGTGGTCAGCAAGGTGGACCGGCAGGAAGTGGACAACGCGCTGGGCCAGACCGGCCGTGAGCTGGCGCAGCGCTTCGACTTCAAGAACACCGGCGCGACGATCGCCTGGAGCGGCGAGAAGATCGAGATGCGGGCCGGCACCGAGGAGCGGGTCAAGGCCGTGCTCGACGTCTTCAAGGACAAGCTGATCAAGCGCGGGATCTCGCTCAAGACGCTGGACGCCTCGGAGCCGGCGGCCTCCGGCAAGGAGTACAAGATCAGCGCGGAGGTGACCGAGGGCATCTCGCAGGACAACGCGAAGAAGGTCGCCAAGCTGATCCGGGACGAGGGGCCTAAGGGCATCAAGGCCCAGATCCAGGGCGAGGAGCTGCGCGTGACCTCGAAGTCCCGCGATGACCTGCAGGCGGTCATCGCGCTGCTGAAGGGGCAGGACTTCGACTTCGCGGTGCAGTTCACGAACTACCGGTAGCGGCCGCGGCCCGTCCTCCTCAGAGCGCTGAGGGGGACGGGCCGTCCAGGTAGGCGCAGCAGAGTACGGATACGAGGGCGATGCCGAGCACGATCGCCCGCTGCACGCGGGGACGGTGGTCGAGCCGGCCGAGCCAGATCGCGGGCGGGACGCAGAGCCCGAGCGCGGGGATCAGGAAGCGCGGCTTGCTGCCCCACGGGCCGGAGTTCGTGAGGATCACGGCGAAGGTGACGAGGGAGAAGAGGGTCAGCTCCCAGGGGACGCGGGGACGCGGGGCCTCCAGCGGGGACGAGAACGAGGGCGCGGCCGAGGGCGACGGTGACCGCGACTGCGAGGACGAGGACGAGGACGAGGGTGGCTGCGACTGCGACGCTGCCAAGGACGACAGTGACACCGACGCCGACGCTGCCGAGGGCGACGGTGACTGCGACGCTGACGAAGACGACTGCGACTGCGACTGCGATGCTGCCAAGGGCGACAGTGACTGCGACGCCGACGAGGGCGATGGTGACTGCGACGCGCCAGAGGACGACGGTGACCGCGACTGCGAAGCCGACGCCCCCGCCACCGCCACCGACGACGTGCGCCGGAAGCGCCGGAGGCGTTTCGGCCACCAGCCCTGGTCGCGCAGCAGCCAGAGCATGATCCCGACGCCCGGCAGGATCCACAGGCTGGCCACGAGGTGCGGCACGCCGTTGGGCGCGAACCAGTCGGTGGAGTCGAGTTGGCCGAACACGGTGCGGGCGCTGTACTTGCCGAAGTCGAACTCCGAGCTCCAGCCGGGCGCGGACTCGGCGAGGAACCAGGCGTCTAGGCGGTGGAAGCGCACCGCAAGGAATGCGATGTAGCCGACCAGTCCCATCGGCGCCAGGACGAACGCGGCGGCCGGGGCGAACGTGGCGCGCCACTGCTTCTTGCGCGCCGCCTCGCGGATCATCAGCGCGGAACCGGCCATCACGACGACGATCAGGCCGAGGCCGGTCGAATGGCTCAGGCCGGCGCCGATCGCGCAGACGGCCCCGAGCAGCGGCTTGCGCCTGCGGATCGCGATCGCGCCCCAGACGGCGAACGCGGCGATGAGTGGCTGTGCGTAGAGCATCGACTGGACGATCGCGTCCACGCCGACGGCCCAGATCGTCACCGTCCACAGGGCGGTGCGCCGGCCGAAGAGCGGTTCGAGCAGCACACCGAGGCCGATCGCCGTGGCCAGCGACGCCGCGAGCGAGAGGACGAGCCCGGCGATCTCCATCGGCAGCCGGGTGACCGCGTGCAGCGCCGCCATCAGCAGCGGGTAGAGCGGGAAGAACGCGATGTTCATCCGCGCGGGCTTGCCGTCCGTGAGGAACGTCAGCTTGTCGACGTACCCGGTACTGGCGATCTGGAGGTAGTGCTGGCCGTCGAACCGGGCCAGCGCCTGACCCGGCGTCAGGCCGTACCAGGCGAGCAGCGAGAGCACGACGACGAGGTAGGCGCCGTGGACCAGCAGGTAGCGTCGAATGTATGCGGTCATGCTCGCGCTAGTAGTAGGGGGCTTAGATGTGCTTGCCATGAGGATATCCGCAGTCCGCCGTGAGGATGATGTGAAGTGCCGTCCGTGGGCGGATCCCGCTCGCGCCGATCAGTGCTGAGATGGGCATTATGAACGAGCAGCCGAGCAAGACGAACAAGCCGTGGTACCGCCGGGGGACGGTGCGCGCCCTCGCGCCGCTGTCCGTGGTCGCCGTGATCGCCGGGGGCGCGGCACTCGCGCCGAGCCTGGCCTCGGCCACCCCGAGCCTGCCCGCCGTCTCCGCACAGCAGCTGTTGGCGAAGGTCGCCTCGTCCAAGGTGGACGCCTTCTCGGGCACGATGAGCCTGAGTACCGACCTCGGCCTGCCGCAGCTGCCCGATCTTTCCGGCACCGCGAACCCCTTCTCTCTGCTGAGCGGCACGCACACGCTCCAAGTGGCGGCGAACGGGCCGGACCAGCAGCGTATCGCGTTGCTGGACCAGCTCTCCGAGTACGACCTGATTCACAACGGGACGAAGTTCTGGACGTACGACAGCGAGACGAACACGGTCGAGGAGGGGACGACCGCCGCGCACGCAGGCACCAAGGCTGAGAAGTCCGCGAAGTCCGGCGCGAACAAGCAGTACCCCGAGCTGACTCCACAGGCGGCGGCGCAGCAACTGCTCACCAACCTCTCTCCGACCACGCAGGTGAGTGTCGGCACGCCGCGTACTGTAGCGGGCCACTCGGCGTACCTGCTGGTACTCACGCCGAAGCAGTCGGGTTCGCTGATCGGGCAGGCGGAGATCTCCGTCGACTCCGCGACCGGCACGCCCCTCGGCGTGACGATCTACCCGGTCGGGTCGAGTACCCCGCTGTTCGACCTCTCCTTCAGTTCGGTATCGCTGACCGCGCCCTCCGCGTCCCGCTTCGAGTTCACCGCGCCGAAGGGCGCGACGGTGACTCCGTTCGGGAGTAACGAAAAGGGAACCGGAACCAGCGCCAAGGGCCAGCCGACCGAGCAGAGCCTGAACCCCGAGGTGCTCGGCACCAGCTGGCTTTCGATCGCCGAGCTGCACAACGTCAACCTGGCGCAGTTGCAGCAGGCCGTCAGCGGCGCGGGTTCGTCCGTGACCAGCGGCTCGAACAACTCGCCCAACTCCGATGGCGGCAGCTCGCAGCTGACCGGCGGCGCCGTGAGCGGATACCTCAACAGCCTGCTCGGCGGCGGCGCGAACGTGAGCGGGAAGTTCGGCAGCGGCAAGGTCTTCACGACCAACGTCATCTCCGTGCTGATCACGAATGACGGCCGGGTCTTCCTCGGCGCCGTGACGCCAAAGGTGCTCGAGGCCGACGCGAACGCGCAGGGCAGCAAGTAGTGAACGGCGACTCTTCGGCCATTTCCACCAGCGGGCTGTCCAAGCGTTATCGCGGCGGGCAGCTCGCGGTGGACGGCCTCGACCTGCGGGTTCCGCACGGCTCGGTGTTCGGCTTCCTCGGGCCGAACGGCTCGGGCAAGACGACCACGATCCGGATGCTGCTCGGCCTGATCGCGCCGAGCGCGGGCGGGGCCGAGCTGTTCGGCCAGACCGTGGACGCGGCGCACGTCGGCACGCTCACCCGGGTCGGCGCGCTGATCGAGGGCCCGGCGCACTATCCGTACCTGAGCGGCCGGGCCAACCTGGCCAGGTACGACGCGGCCGACCGGACCGCCGATCCGGGCAGCCGCGCCACCCGGATCGAGCACGCGCTGGAGCAGGTGGGGCTGTCGAACGCGGCGGAGAAGAAGGCCAAGGCGTACTCGCTCGGCATGAAGCAGCGGCTGGGCCTGGCCTGCGCGCTGCTGCAGCCGCGCGACCTGCTGATCCTGGACGAGCCGACGAACGGCCTCGACCCGCAGGGCATGCGGGAGATCCGCGCCCTGATCACCTCGCTCGCGTCGCAGGGCACGACGATCTTCCTGTCCTCGCACCTGCTGGACGAGATCGAGCAGGTGTGCACGGACGTCGCGATCATGAGCCGCGGCCGCCTGGTCAGCCAGGGCACCGTGGCCGAACTGCGCGAGGGGCTCAAGGCGCGGCTCGTGGTCACGACGCCCGATACCGGCGAGGCGGCGACCGTGCTCAAGGAACAGGGCGGAGCAGACGTGCGCACGGACGGACAGCGCGTGGACTGCGATGCGCAGAACGGCCTGGAGCCGGACGTGGTGTGTGCGGCGCTGGTCGGCGCCGGGGTGCGCGTGCTGGCATACGGGATCGAGCGGCCCTCGCTGGAGGACGCGTTCGTGGCGCTGACCGGGGAGGGCTTCGATGTCGCAGAGTAGCGCAGTGCTGACCGGCACCATCCCGCGCACGCGGTGGTCGCCGCGCGGATCGCTGCTGGCCAACGAGCTGCGGACGATGTTCCGGCGGAACCGGAATCTCGCGCTGCTCGGCGCGCTTGCGCTGATTCCGGTCGCGCTCGGCGTGGCGCTCAAGGTCGGCACGCACCGGCACGGCGGCGACGGCGGCTTCCTGGCGGAGGTGTCCAACAACGGCCTGTTCCTGGTGTTCGCCGCGCTCTCGCTGACGCTGCCGGTCTTCCTGCCGATGGCGCTCGGCGTGGTCTCCGGGGATTCGATCTCCGGCGAGGCCGCGCAGGGCACGCTGCGCTACCTGCTCGTCGCCCCGGCCGGACGGATGCGCCTGCTGACGGTCAAGGCCGTCTCGCTGGCGATCTTCTGCCTGGTGTCCACGGCCGTGGTCTCGGGCGCGGCGCTGCTGACCGGGCTCGCGCTGTTCCCGACCGGCCAGGTGACGCTGCTGTCCGGCGACTCGATCGGCATGGGCGCGGCGCTGGTCAAGGCGGTCTGGATCACGCTGCTGGTGGCGGCCTCGCTGCTCGGCCTGGCCGCGATCGGCCTGTTCGTCTCCACGCTCACCGACACGCCGATCGCGGCGATGGCGGTGGCCACCGGGCTGACGATCCTGGCCGGGATTCTGCAGGTCATCCCGCAGCTCTCGGCGATCCAGCCCTGGCTGTACACCTACCAGTGGTCCTCCTACGCGGACCTGCTGCGGGACCCGGTGTACCTGACGAACATCGAGCGCAACCTGCTGATCCAATTGGGCTACGTGGTCGTGTTCGGCGCCGCGGCCTGGGCGCGGCTGACGACCCGGGACATCACCAGCTGACGCTAGGTCACAGTGCGGGCAGGTCAGCGCGCGACAAGGTCAGGTGCGCAGCAGGTCGTTCGGCGGCAGGTCAGTCCGAGGCGCGGTCCGCGGCGGGGTCCTTGACCCCGGCGAGGCGCTCGAGGCGGGCGACGCGCTCGTGCACCGGCGGGTGGGTGGCGCACAGCCGCCCCGCCCAGCCGGGGCGCCCCTCGTTGCCCGCGAAGGGGTTGACGATCATCAGGTGGCCGATGCCGGCCAGGCCCGGGCCGCGGCGCAGCGGGGTGCGGCGGGAGCCGGCGTCGATCTTCCGGAGCGCGGTGGCCAGCGAGAGCGGGTCGCCGGTGAGCCGGGCGGCGCAGGCGTCCGCATGGTACTCCCGGGAGCGGCTGACCGCGCTGCGCACCAGGATCGCCGCCAGCGGGCCGAGCAGCACCGCGCCGATCAGCCCGGTCAGGCCCTCATCGTCCTCACCGCCATCGTCCAGGCCGGGCAGCAGCCACAGCAGGCTGGCCGACCACATCACCACCGCGGCGAGCGCGCCGGCGACCGAGGAGACCAGCACATCGCGGTTGTACACGTGCGCCAGCTCATGCGCGACCACCGCGCGCAGTTCGTGCTCGTCCAGGGTGCGCAGCAGGCCGACCGTGCAGCACACGGAGGCGGTGCGCGGGTCCCGGCCGGCCGCGAAGGCGTTCGGCGACTCGGTCGGCGAGACGTAGATCCGCGGCATCGGGCGGCGCGCCTCGTAGGACAGCTCGCGCACGATCTTGTAGAGCACCGGCGCACCGGCCTCGCCGATCGGCTGCGCGTTCATCGCCCGCAGCGCGAGGGTGTCCGCGCTGTAATACGCATACCCCAGGACGACGAGCAGCACGACCGTCGCCAGCACGAGGCCCTCGCGGCCGCCGAGCAGGTCGCCCGCGACGAGCACGAGAACGCCGAACGCCGAGATCAGCACCGCGGTTCTTGCCCGTGCCGACCTGAGGTTCACCGTGCGCCGCATAGTTCGACCCGCTCGCCTTTCTCGCTCGACTCCGCGCTCTGCCCGCCGCGGCGCCGTCTGCCCGACACTTCATCCAACGATCACATTCGCGGCCCGGTTCCCCGGCGCCTTCCCGTGATCGCACAGGGTGGTTGTCGCGGTACCACCTCAGCACCGTAGCGTCAGAACGGCAACAAAGCCGCGAGATCAGTGTCACCTGTGCCGGAGGCGACGGTCGTGGGGTCCGGGGGCACCGAGGCCGTGCCGGTCGGGGTGGGCGTGGGAGACGGCGTGGCGTCGGTGAACCCTGACATGTCCACCTCGTAGCCGGCCGAGCTCTTGGCCGTGGCCGCGGCGTCGATCTGCACCGGCAGGCCGAACTTGTAGGTCACCCGCACCAGATCGCCGCTGCCCATCGCGGTGTAGACGTCCACCTCGACCTTGCTGGTGCCCGCCTTCTTGATCGGCTCCGAGTCCAGCAGCGACTTCGGGATCCCCTTGACCGCGGACAGGTCGGGGAACGCGCTGAACATGTCGACCGTCTCGCCCTCCAGCGAGGTCACGCCGACCGCCTGCACCTGCTTGACCGAGTTCAGCGCCGTCCACCAGCCGGAGAGGTTCACGCCGCTCGCCCAGGTCGAGCGCACCGGCGCGACCTCCCACGACTTGCCCACGCGCACGCCGGTCTGCAGCGTGGCCGGAATCGAGGTGTAGACCTTCTCGCCGTACTCCAGCGCGCCGGACGCGCTCTGCGTGGTCGAGCCGGAACCGAGCGTGTCGATCGAGCCGGTCAGCGTCGCCGTTCCGCCACCCGGGTCGAAGGGGCCGGACAGGATCGTCATCATGTTTATCGAGCCGCCGCCGGTGACCTGGATCGTGTTGTACGTCAGCGTTCCGGGCAGCGGGTCGGCGAGCCAGCCCTGGAGCTGTACGACGGCGTTCTTCTCGGACGTGGCGGTCGCGGATGAGGTGGTCGCCTTCGCGGTCGCGGAGACCTCAGGGCTGGTGAAGACCTGCTCGGTGGTGCCGCACGCGGCGGTCCCGCCGAGGATCAGCGCCGCGAGCGCTGCCCAGAGCACGCGTCTGCCCACCACTGCCTCGCATCCCTCC
The DNA here is from genome assembly GCF_035552695.1 of Actinospica sp. NCBI lineage: Bacteria > Bacillati > Actinomycetota > Actinomycetes > Catenulisporales > Actinospicaceae > Actinospica > Actinospica sp. The sequence goes on along the minus strand of NZ_DASZKT010000006.1, from coordinate 20,555 downwards.
GTCTTCGCCCGCGCCATCCTATCTCACGGTTGACCTGCGAGGATGTCGGGCCTCAGTTCACCTCGACGGGGGTGGATCCGCTCATCCGGAACTTGTTCCCGCAGTCGACCGAGCCGGGGCTGTTCGTGTCCCAGACGCAGATGTACATCGTGTACCCCTGGCCCGAGATGAAGTTCGTCTTCTTGGCGCCGTACGACTGGGAGAACCCGTACTGGACCCCGTCGCTGCGGTGCAGAACGGCGTCGCAGGTCTGGTAGAGCGAGGTGTTGACCACTCCCGCCAGGTTGCCGGTGCCGTCGCTGTCCAGCCAGGCCGAACAGCCCGCGCCGCCGCCGATCTGCACGTCCTCGTCCGCCTCGGAACCGCTGACCTGTTCCGAGTCGTCGGCGCCGCTCACTCCGTTGATCGAGGACGCGGTCATGGGGACGGTGGCCTTCGTGGTGGCGCTGGTGGTCGTGCCGCCGTTCGATGTCGTGGTGGTGCCGGAACCGCTCGGCGGGGTGGTCTCGTCGGTCGTGCCGGTGCTCGGGGTGGTCGCCGTGGCGGTGGTGGAGGCGGTGCCGGAAGCCGAGTGGCTCGGCTGCGCCGAGGAGGTCAGTGTCGCCGTCTTGGCCGCCGACATCGCGTTGTACGTCGTCGAGGCGGACGGCGGTGCTCCGGAGTGCGCGGACGATATGGACGGCACAAGCAGATAGGCGACGACACCGCCGACCGTGATCACCACCGCGACCGGCACGACGACGAGCTTCCTGTGGGACTTCGTCCGCTTGGGCTCGGCCTGCTCGGAGTTGGCCTGCCCGGCATTGGACGCCTCGGACTTCTCAGGCGGCTCGGGCACGAATTCGTCCGGCGGCGGGGTCGTCTCGAGCTTGCCGACAGGCGTCGCGGCGAACGTCCGGCGCACCTCGATCCGCTCCGCGATCTGAGTCGGCCACGACGGATCCGCGGCCGGCAGGTGCATCCGGGCCAGTTCCTCCAGCGCTGCCGCGGTGGGCCGCGCGTCGGGTGAGGCGGTGAGACAGGACTCGATGATGTCGGCCAGATCGGCGTCCACGGCGCGCATCGCCTCGACGTCGGGCACGACGCCGGGCGTGCGCCCCGAAGCCGCGTACACCATCAGGGCGCCGAGCGCGTACACGTCCGCGGGCGAGTCCACGTTCTCGTCCCCGGCGTCCTGCTCCGGCGCCGTGAATCCGCGCGTGCCGTAGCTTCCCCCGCTCTTCGTGAGCCGCGCCTGATCGGCTGCGCGCGCGATCCCGAAATCGATCAGCTTGACGCCGTCGCGCACGAGCATGACGTTGGCGGGCTTGAGATCCCGGTGCACGATGCCCACCTCGTGCACGGCGTGCAGCCGCGCGGCGGTCTCGGCCAACAGCAGCCAAAGCGTCTCGGCGGGCAGCGGACCGTGCAGCCGAACCGCCTCGTCCACAGTGAGCCCGGGCACGTACTCGGCGGCGAACCAGGGCCGTGGCACGGTCCCGTCGGTCGCCAGCACGCTCGGGGCCACGCCGACCGGAACCCGGTACAGGATGCCGACCTCACGTTGGAAACGCTCCACCGAGACCAGTCGCGGCCGCACCCGCTTGACGGCGACGTAGCCGGCTCCGGTGGTCCCGAGGTAGACCTCTCCCATGCCGCCGGTGCCCAGCACGCCGATGATGGTGAACTGGCCGATCTCGCGGGGGTCGTCCGGGCCGAGCGGCTCGGCTATGGTGCGGGTCAACGGCACGTCGCTCGGCATCCCGGTGGCGTTCACGCGCGGCAGCGTATCGATGGGCGGCGGTGCGGCGCAATTGCAGCAGAACTCTGCGAGGACCGGTCCCCGCGGGACGCTCCTAGACTGCCGGAAGCTGAACGGAGGTACGTGAAAATGCCGTACGGGAACTTTCCCCCGCAGATACTGCCGCCGGGCAGTCCGTCCGACAAGGTGCCCACGGCGCCGCCCGGCACGATCTTCGTGCTCGGCCCGGAGGGCGGGTACGCGGTACCGGCCAGCAGGTACACGCTGCTGTTCGGGCGCGACCGCGAGGACGTGCACGTGCCGGTCGGCGTCGACGACCCGACCGTCAGCCGCCGCCACGGTGTGTTCACCTGCACCGGGCCGGAGGGCGATTGGTGGATGCGCAACACCGGCAGACTGCCGATCGAGCTGCCGGACGGCGCGCTGATGCTCGCCGGGCACAAGCGGATCATCGAACCCGGATACACGCCGCTGGTGATCAACTCGTCCAAGCAGCGTTCGCATCTGGTCGAGGTGCGCCTGGTCGACACGGAGGACCGGCGGCCGCGCTCCAGCACCGGGGAGGACACGGTGGACCCCGAGACGGTCTACGAGCTCTCCCCGCAGGAGCGGCTCGTGCTCACCGCGCTCGCCAAGCGCTACCTGGACGGCGATGACCACTACCCGCTCCCGCTGACCTGGGACGACACCGCCGAGATCGTCAACGCCTCGCCGTACGCGACGAAGCGCTGGACGAACCGGACGGTCGCGAACACGGTCGAGGACGTGCGTGAGCGGCTGCACCGACGCGGCATCCGTGGTCTGATGCGCGACGAGGTCGGCGTGAACGTAGGCGCGACGCTCAGCGTCAATCTGATCCGCGAACTGCTCAAGACCGCGACGATCAGCGCGCAGGACCTGCTGCTGCTCGGGGAGTCGGACTGACTGTCGCAGTGTGACTGTCGGACCGACCGTCGCAGTACGTGAAGCAGTGTGGTCGCCGTCAATCCTCGACAGCGACCACACTGCTTCTTCGGCTCTTCGGTTTCTCGCTATCGCGTCAGGGGTTTTTCGCCTGGTAACGCACGACGGCCTTCCATGCGCAGATGACGACGATGGCCGCGGATCCGCCGAAACTGAGGACGTATCCCGACATGGGATGCACGTCGAAGACGGAGAACTCGCTTTCGAGCCGTTGGTATCCGGCGGCAAAGCAGCAGAACGAGACGAAGCCCAGGATCGAACCGCATACGTTGCCCAGGTACTCGTCGCTGGCGAGGCAGAGCAGTCCGACGACGGCCAGCCAGAACGCCTTCACGAACAACGACAGGGTCAGCGCGTCCGCCGCGTGAAACCGCAGTTGATCGCCGTTCGACGTGCTGATCCACGGCATCCAGTTGTACGCCGCGACGAGGGCGAGTCCGACGAAGAACGCGAGACCGGAGCGGAGTTCGCCCTGCGGGTCGGAATTGTTCCTGGTTTTCGTCGTCGAGGTGCTCGCGGGAACCGCCGCGGCGGCGACCGGCGTGGGCGTCTTCGCAGCGGACGTCTTCGATCCGGGCACCACTGCGGGAGTCGGAGTCGGAGTCGGCTTCCGCGCTGTGGTGGGTGTGGCCGCCGTGGCGGGCGTGGTCGCTGCCTTCGATGCGGCCACGGCCAAGGCATCCGCCCACGCCACGGGTGTCGGACGGAGCTGGGAATTCGTGTCGAGGCTCGCTCGGGCCAGGTCTTGGATGCGCGTTCCGAGGACGGCGAGCGCGTCGGGGTCCGTCGCGGACTGGTCGCGGGCGAACAGGCGGATCGCGAGCAGACCGAACTTGTACATGTCGCTCTCGCGCGTCGCCTTCTCCTCGTCGTCCGGGACCTGCCAGTCGGGCGTCTCCGCCTGCGGCAGCACGCTCGCGCCGCGCAGTCGCATCGCGTCGCAGTCGATGAGGAAGCATTCAGGCCGCTGACCGGGCGTGTTGTCCAGCGTGAACAGCAGGTTCTTCGGCGAGAGGTCGCCGACCGCGATGCCGAGTCGATGCAGCCGGGTGAGCATGTCGGCCAGATCGGCGAGCAGCAGAACCCTGTCCTTGTCGCTGACTCTCAGCCCGATCCCGGCGACGTACGCGTCCTCGTTGAGCAGGAATTCGACGGTCGCCAGACGCCGCGCTCCGCTGCTCTTGGCGGTCAGCCCCGGCACGAGGATCCGGAAGCGGTCGGGCACCGCACGCATCAGGAATCCCTGTGCCTGGCCGCTTTCCTCGACCACGGCCGCGGGCCACGCCGCCTTTTCGCACAGCCAGCGGCCCTGGGCGGCGTCCAGCGCGTCGAGCAGCGCCACGAGCGAGCCGAGAGCGGCGCTGTCGAGCTTCGGCTGCATCGCGGCGTTGTACTCCTTGTAGACCACGCTCCACGCTTCGCCGGTCTCGTTGATGCGCCTGTTGGTCACGTGGTGCACGGTGCCCTGACCGCCCTGACCGAGCCTGTCGCCGAGGTTGAGACCGGCGAGATGCACGGTCCGTGTCCGCGTCGCGGTCATCGCCGCTCCCCCGGGCGCGTCGGCCACATGGCCAGCAGAGTTCGATCGTCGTCGAACGTCTCCCGGGAGAAATCCAGCACGTGGGCGAACCAGAGCAGCGCCGGCGGACTGCTCAGCTGCTCCGCGAACAACGCGCCGAACTGGCCGTCACCGTCACCGAGCGGGTCGCCGAAGCCGTCTGTGCCGACGAGCAGCGTGTCCAGCTCCGAGAGCTGCACCTGCGTGCGCTCCAGTTCCGCGGGAAGTTGCGGCAGCGCGGCGACCCTGTTCGACACGAATCGCTTGCCGGAGCCGGTCTTCGAGGAGAACAGCGGCGTGTACAGCTCCGCGTCGTACGGCGCGCGGGTGCGGTCCAGCACCCAGGCGCCGGAATCCCCGACGCGGCACACGTCGACCAGGACGACGCCGTCCGCCATCGGCTGGACGATGCCGGTCACCAGCGTCGTCGCGAACAGGTCCGAGATCTCCCTGATGCCCGGGGATTCGTTGGGCTGCATGCCGAGGCGCCACTGCGTGAGCTCGGTCAGCCGTGCGACCGCGCGGAGAACGACGGCGCCGAGGTCGATCGGGCGGTTGCGCTCGAGCTGGTCGATGAGCGTCTCGATCGCGGAGCGGCAGGCCTCGCGCGACCCGTACTCGGAATGCACGGCGCCTGATACGCCGTCGGCCACCGCGAACACGAGGGTTCCGGTGCGCTCGTGGACTGTGGCGCGCACGCAGTCCTGGCGCGGCTTCGCGCGCCGGGGCCAACGGTGGCTGTCCCCGCGGACCGAGGCGGCGCGCAGGGTGAAGCGATCGGTTGACCAGCCCTCGCATTCGGTGTCGGGAACGTCGTACGCGCTCTGCCTGGGCGGTCCCGGCTCGAACGCGACCGAGGGCGGCTGCACCGCGATCCGGGTCCAGCCGCCTGTCGCCTGGCCCGACAGCTGCTTCGGTGCCATCTCAGACCTCGTCGATCGCCATGGTGAACTGGTCCGGCCGGTTGATTACGAGTGTCGGGTTCACCGAGTTGAGCGCCTGACTCGACTCGACCAGGCTCGACACGAGCGCGGCGAAGAACTCCGAGATGGCGGCTCCGATGTTCACGCCGGGTTTGGCCACGAATGCGAACTGGTCGTTCGTCGCGACGTCCACCATGGTCGCGGGCTTCGCGTCGCCGATGCCGCAGGCGATGATGTTCGGCGCGGCCGGGGTCTGCGCCTTGTCGACGAGCGTCGCGTGTGTGCTGCGCCAGCCGTTCCCGTCGGTCGGCTGGCCGTCGCTCATGAAGAAGACGACCGGGCGGTGCACCTTGTAGCCCTGACCGCGCAGCCACTGCACGTCGGCGGGGATCCGGTAGAGCAGGTCGCTGAAGACCGCGCCGTAGTTCGTCACTCCCCTGATGATGACCTGCGGCACGGTCGTCTCGGTGCGCATGTCGGCGATGGCCAGCCGCACCTGGACGTCTTCGGAGAAGCCGAGCACGGCCAGCCGCAGCTTCGCCGCGATCATCGGCTCCGCGCGCAGGGATTCGCACAGGGAGAGCAGCCCGTCGGACAGTTCCCTGCGATACGGGCCCATCGAACCCGACTCGTCGGCGAGCACGTAAGCGGGGAGCAGCACGCCCTTGACGTCCGGCATCGGTCCGCGCCTCCATTCGTGGCTTGTGGTCGTGGCTTGTGGCGATCGTTGCTCGGAGGTTAGGTCGCGCCGCTCAGGACCGGTCCCCGAATCCGGGCTCTAACGTCCGTGGCACGTCGGCGGAGGAGCCCTGATGAACAAGATCAGCAACAAGAGGCGCACGAGCGACCTGCCGCAGCCACCCGATTTTCCGCTCTGGCAAGGCATCCCGCGGATGGTGCCGCCGCCCTTCGGCCCGCCGCGCCTGCCGCTCGTGCCCGCCGAGCCGTTGCCCGCCGCGCTCAGCACGGCGCAGGCGGCCGCGCCAGCGACATCGACAGCGACAGTACGAGCGGCGGGGCTAGCGGCAGGTCTGGCTGCGGGGCCGGCGACACCCGCGAGCACGCCGACCGCGTGGTACTCCCCCGCGCCGATCCCCACTCCGATTCCCGCCGCGAACCTGACCCCGAACTACCGCAGACCACCGATACACGCCACGCCGCCCCCGGCCCGCCCCGCGCCGTTCCCCGTCGTCCGCACCGCCATCCTCCTCGGCCTGGCACTGCTCGCGGCTGCGGCCACGTACACCGCGCTGCACCGCGCGTCGTCCCCCGCGCCGACCGCCGACCCCTTCGCCGAAGCCGTTTCCGCACTGGCGAACGAACCGGTGATCCACTACGTCAGCGCCCAGACTGATATATACGTCACCGCCGACGGCGAGGAAGTGGGTACCTCGACTCGCGGCGGCGAAAGAATCAACATCCTGGTCGTCGGCGGCGCGATGTACTACGAACCCGTGAACTTCCAGAACGACTGGACGCCGACCCCCAACGACCTCGACACACCCCCGCCGCGCTCTCTCGCCGCCCAGCTTCGCAGCGCCCTGCCCGGCACCCACGAGCACCCCACGTCCGTCAACGGCGTCCCCGCCCTCGCGGCCGACACCAACGCCGGCGAACTCTACGTCTCAGCCACGTCCCCGTACCGCGTCCTGCGCATAGATTCACTCACCCTCGCACCCATGACCACGGCCGACGACAAGCAGGTCTACGCTCAAGTGATCAAGGATGTCCGACAACTCGCCGCGGAGTAGCCTGATGGCCCCCGCCGATGCCGAGCTCGCGCCTGATCTCCTCGGCGAACCAATTGGTGCGGACCAGCTCGCCCACCGGGACGCCGCGAGCCCTCTCGCTCCGCGCGGCGCGCTCCTCGCGCTGCGGGAGTCAGGGATGCGGCTGCGACGGATCGAGCGCACGAACCGCCCGGCGTGCGCTCGCCCAGGTCGGCCGACAGGTCGCGCAGCCTGCGTCGTCCAGGCACCGTTCGGGTGGGCAGTGACGCCGACGATGTGCACATGCCGGTACGCACCTCCATCACGAATATCACATAGAGCCTACGTAGGTTGATAGTGTCGACGTGGAAGAAGTCCATCGGCGTCCCGGACTCCCAACTCGATTGGCGCGCATAGCGACCCTGGTCATCTCAGGTGGCCGCGAAGGCAGCCAGGCCGAGGACCGCGAGGATCACACTCACCCGCAGCGCGAGGGATGCGTGGGTGCTCCACCAGCGCACTCGGATCATCGCTGAGGCCGGGATCAGGCTCCAGTCCACCCGGCGTAGCGCGGCCCTGTAGAAAGCCATGAACACGGCGCCCAGTCCGCCGGCCATGGCCATCGGGCCGGCGATCGAGTGGAGCGTCGTCGCATCCATCGGAGTCTCCCATTTGTATTTGTCTGCCGTATTTGTCTGCGCGGGGTTGTTGCGGGCTTTCGGACGCTGTTGTGCTCAGCTTGTGGCGAACTGCTGGTAGATCAGGAAGCCGTTGAGCGCGGTGATCACGATGGCGCAGGTCCAGGCGAGGACGGTCGTGAGACGGTGGTTGACGTGGACGCCCATGACGTCGCGTCGGGAGGTCAGGGTGACCAGGGGCACCAACGCGAGGGGAATGCCGAAGGAGAGCACGACCTGGCTCAAGACGAGGGCGCTTGTGGGGTTGAGGCCGGCCGCGAGGACCGCGATCGCTGGGGACATGGTCAGCGCGCGGCGAAGTGACACGGGAATCCGGATGTTGATGAAGCCGGCCATGACGACCTGGCCGGCGTAGGTGCCGACGCTTGAGGACGAGGTGCCGGAGGCGAGCAGCGCGACGGCGAACGCGAGCGCCGCGGTGCCGCCGACGAGGTGGCCCAACTCCTGGTGAGCTTGTTGGATGGTGTTCAGGCCGGAGAGCGCCGGGGTGTGGAAGAGCTTGGCCGCGACGGCGAGCATGGCCATGTTCGCGAGGCCGGCGAGTCCGAGCGCGATGATCACGTCGAGCCGTTCGAAGCGCAGGACTTGCCGCCGCTCGGCATCGTCGCTGCACGGCACCCGGCCCTTGGTCAGCTCGGAGTGCAGGTAGATGACGTGCGGCATCACGGTGGCGCCGATGATGCCGACCGCGAGGTAGAGCGAGCCGGCGCCGTTGAAGCCCGGAAGCAGTCCGCGCAACGACTCGTGCACCGACGGGCCGATGCGCAGCGTCTCGAACAGAAAGCCGGCGAAGACGATTCCCAGCAGCGCGGTGACGGCGAGCTCGAATCCGCGGTGGCCGCGCATCTGCAACCCGAGGATCGCGAACGCGATCACACCCGTGATCAGACCGGCCGGGAGCATCGGCACGCCGAAGAGCAGGTTCAGCCCGAGCGCGGCGCCGAGAAACTCGGCGATATCGGTGGACATCGCCATCACCTCGGCCTGCACCCACATGGCCCGGGTCACCGCTCGGGGGTAGCGTTCGCGGACCAGCTCGGGAAGGCTGCGGTCGGTCGCGATCCCGAGCTTGGCCGAGAGGTACTGGATCAGCATCGCCATCAGGTTCGCGGCCAGCACGACCCACAACAGCAGGTAGCCGTACGCAGCTCCGCCCTGCATGTTGGTCGCGAAGTTCCCGGGATCGACATACGCGATCGACGCGATGAACGCCGGGCCGAGCATCGACAGGGTGGCCCGCAGCCGGCCCTTGGCCAGCAGTTGCTCGAGCGCGCCGGGGGCGCCGGAATTCGGCGGTGCGCTCGCGTCGGTCGCGGTCGCGCCCGTGGCGACAACGGATGCGGGCCTGACAGACGCCTCCCTCACCGTGCGGCGAGGGGCCCCGCGCCCACCCTGGGGCCGGGGGCGTTTCGAGCTGGCCATGTACACGCCCCGGCCCCTTTCTGCGATCTTCCTTCGGCGGGTCGGTCAGTAGATGTTCGACGGCCGGACCATGCCCTCGGCCAGGTCGCCGAAGTCGGGGGCCACGATCGCGCCCGGATTCTGGATGATCTCCTCGACCACCAGCGTCTCGGTGGTGAGCAGCAGCGCCGCGATGGACGCCGCGCTCTGCAGCGCGGAGCGGGTCACCTTCAACGGATCGACCACGCCGAGGGAGAACAGATCGCCGTACTCCCCGCTGAGCGCGTTGAACCCGTGGCCCGCGGGCAGCGAGGCGACCCGGTCGAGGACCTCCTGGCCGTCGTAGCCGGCGTTGATCGAGATCCAGCGCAGCGGCTCGCCGAGCGCGCGACGGACGATGTCCCGCCCCGCGGACGCGTCGCCGGTCAGCTCGAGCCGGTCCAGCGCCGCCTCGCACTGTGCCAGCGCGGTTCCTCCGCCGGCGACGATTCCTTCCTCGATGGCCGCGCGGGTGGCGGACAGCGAGTCCTCGACGCGGTGCTGCTTCTCCTTGAGCTCCACTCCGGTGGCCGCGCCGACGTGGATGACGGCGACGCTGCCGGACAGGCGGGCGATGCGCAGCTGGAGGTTGTCCTGGTCGTGCTCGTTCTCGGCCCGCTCGAGCTCGCGCTTGATCTGCTCGATGCGCGCCGACATCGCCTCGACCGAACCGGCTCCGCCGACGAGTGTGGTGCTGGACTCGGTGACCGTAATCCTGCGGCAACACCCGAGCTGGTCCAACCGCACCGCCTCCAGGCTCAGGCCCGCGTCCCCGGTGACGACCTGCCCGCCGGTGAAGACGGCGAGGTCCTCGAGCTCTGCGACACGCCGGTGGCCGAAGCCCGGCGCCCGCACCACCACCGACTTGAAGGTCTCGTGCACGTTGTTCGCCACCAGCATGCCCAGGGCCGGGCCATCGACCGTCTCGGCCAGGATCACCAGCGGACGTCCGCTGCGGGTGACCTTTTCGAGCAGCGGCATCAGCGTCTGGACTTTCGAGATCTTCTCGTTGGTGAACAGGATGTAGGGGTTTTCGAAGACCGTCTCCATCCGCTCCCTGTCGGTCGCCATGTAGGGCGAGATGTAGCCGTGGTCGAACTCCACCCCGTCCACGAAGCTCACGTCGAGGCCGAAGGACGGGGACTCCTCCACCGTCACGACGCCGCTGCGCCCCACGCGGCCCATCGCGGCGGCGATAGTCTCGCCGATCTCGGCGTCGTTGTTGGCCGACAGGGTCGCGACGTGCGCGAGATCGGCCGGGCCGGACAGCTGTCTGGTCCCGTCCTGCAGTTCGGAGACCACGGCGGCGACCGCCTGCTCGATGCCCCCTTTGAGGAGCATCGGGTTCGCTCCGGCGTCCACCGCGCGCAAGCCTTCGCGCACGAGCGCCTGGGCGAGCACCGTGGCGGTGGTCGTGCCGTCCCCGGCGACTCCGTTGGTCTTGTTGGCCACCTCCTTGACCAGCTGGGCACCCATGTTGGCGAACGGGTCGCGCAGCTGGATCTCGCGGGCGATGGTGACGCCGTCGTTGGTGATGGTCGGCGGCCCGGTCAGCTTCTCGATGACGGCGTTGCGCCCCTTGGGCCCCAGCGTCACCTTGACGGCGTCCGCGAGCGCGTTCACGCCCGCTTCGAGGAGCCGGCGCGCCTCGACGTTGAAACGCAGATCCTTTGCCATCTGCTGTCACTGCCCTTCTGGCTGGTGGTGAGTGTGCCGCCGCGAACGTCGCGAACGGACGGCCGTGTCAGGGGACGAGGATCGCCCGGCCGCGGACCCGGCCCTGATCGAGGTCTTCGAGGGCCTTGGCGTAGTCGCGGAGGGGGTAGGTCGAGGTGTGCAGGGAGACCTTGCCCTGGGCGGCCAGCACCATGAGTTCGGCGAGGTCGTTGTAGGAGCCGACCAGGTTTCCGACGAAGTTGATCTCGGTGGAGATGATGTCGATCGTGGGCACCTGGAGCGTGCCGCCGTAGCCGACCACGTAGTAGCTCCCGGCCCTGCGCAGCATGCGGACGCCGTCCTCGATCGCGCCGCCCTCGCCGACGAAGTCGATGACCGCCTCGGCACCGTGGCCGCCCGTGAGGTCGAGTACGGCCTCCACCTGCGTGCCGTCCGCGCGGACGAGGTGCTCGGCGCCCAGTCGTTCGACCAGGGCGAGGGCGTCCCGGGAACGGTCGACGACGATGATCTCGGCCGAACCGAGTGCGCGCAGCACCTGTACGCCGATATGGCCGAGGCCTCCGGCGCCGATCACGACGACCTTCTCCCCCGGCCGCAACAGCTTGGCCGCCTTGCGTGCGGCGTGATACGCCGTCAGTCCCGCGTCGGCCAGCGCGGCCACGTCAGCAGGCTGCAGCGACGCGTCGAGCTTGACCACCGCACGGGCGTTGGTCCTGACCAGTTCGGCATAGCCGCCGTCGCTGTCGATTCCGGGGAACGTCGATCGGGCGCAGTGCACGTCGTCGCCGTCCCGGCAGGCCCGGCACAGCCCGCAGGTGGCGAGCGGGTGCAGGATCACCGGGTCGCCGACCTCGATGCCGGTGACCGCCGATCCCACCTCGTGCACCCAGCCGGCGTTCTCGTGCCCGAGGGTGTAGGGCAGCTCGACTCCGGACTTCTGCTGCCACTGCCCTTCGATGATGTGCAGGTCGGTGCGGCACACCCCGGCTCCCCCGACGCGGACCACCACGTCCAGCGCGGAGGTGGCCTCCGGGTCCGGGACCTCGACCAGTTCCGGCGCGTTGTCGTACTTGCCGAGTTGAACCGCCTTCATCGTGCGTCCTCCTTCGGGACTCGTGTTCCGTAGCGGGTTTCCAGCAGACCTCGGCAGAAGTGCGCGTTGCCGTCTACGCTGACGCGCACGGCCTGTGCGAACCGTAGGCGGGCGGGCAGCTTCTCGGCGGAGACCGGGTCGCCGTGGTCGTCCACGAAGAGACGGGCGTCAGGCCCGGTCGCCAGGCCGAGGTCGGCTCGGCGGCGCAGCAGGCTCTCCGCGTCCGGGCCGTCGCAGAGGTCGGACAGCGTCGCCCGCGCCAGGCGCTCGATCTGCCAGCCGTCCTGGATGAGCTGTCGGCAGGCCCGTTCCAGGCAGGCGAGGTGCGCCTTGCGCTGGAAGGTGAGCCGCAGATCGGCGAGCTCCCCGCCGGCCTGCCGCGGGAAGGTCTTCGCAAAGCCCTGCTCCGCCGCTGCTCCGGCGTTGATCTCCTCGGCGGCGAAGTGGTCCTCCAGCCTGATCTCGACCCCGGTCACCGCGTCGACCCCGCGCACCGCGTCGTGCGCGTCGGCCACCATCAGATAGGCGAAGTTCGGCGCGCAGAAATACGTCGGCAACCGCAGCCGGACCAGGGCCGTGCACGCGGACGAGCTCTCCTCGCGCACACGCACCTCGGTCACGAAGCCCAGATCGGTGATCGGCTGGTCCAACTCCGGGTCGAGCACCGTGCCCAGCGCGTCCCACACCAGCACGTCGACCGAGGTCCGGGTGGCGGTGGTCATGCCGGCACTCGATCGGTCGAGGAGGACGCGGAGGCCTCGGCGGGGACCTTGAGGTCGTAGAGCTTGGCCGCGTTCAGGCCGAGGATCTTGCGCTTGACGTCCGGGGTCAGCACGCCGTACTCGGACTGCATGTCCTGCGGGATCTGGAAGTCGACGAACTGCTCCACCAGCCACTTCGGGTGCCAGATCGCGTAGTCGCTGCCGAACAGGATCCGGTCCTCGTCCAGCCAGTACAGCAGTTCGCCGATGATCTGGGCGAAGTACCGCGGCCGGCTGTGCATGAAGGGGATCGCCACGGCGAGTCCGCCGTAGACGTTGGGCTCCTGCGTGCCGATCCAGCAGAAGTCCTCGAGCCGGGGAAGGCCGACGTGCTCGATGATGAAGTTCAGACCCGGGAACGCCGTCGCCACGTCGTCCACATCGGCGACGTCGAAGGCGTCCCGGTTGAGCGGGTAGACCGTCGGGCCCTTGTGGATGTGGATGTTCCTGATCCCCAGCTCCTCGCACTTGGCCAGGTAGCGGCAGGACCACTCGTCCGTGAGCTTCCAGCCCTTGGAGTCGCCCTTCCATTCGGCGGTGTAGAGCTTTACGCCCTTCACCTCCCTGGCCGCGGCCAGCGCCTCCAGCCTCTCGAGTCCGGCCTCGCCGTAGCGCGGATCCCACGCCTCGTTGAGAACGAGCTTGTCAGGGTACTGTCCGCAGAGCGCGAGCGCCGCGTCCCTGCGGTGGAACCCGTGGGTGTAGAAGTCGCTCAGGTAGGCCGGCTGGAAGATCGCCGTGTCCACGTAGCCGGTCTCGAACAGGTCGTGAACGAAGTCGGCCTCGGAGTACTTCATGAACTTCTCCAGCGGCCACACCCACTCCGCGGGGCTGAGGTTGCGGTGGTAGTCGTAGAAGCACTCGATGAAACCCTTGCCGTACCGGTTGGCCTGGTTCTGCGGACTGCCGTCCCACAGCGCCACGTGGCCGTCGACGATGAAGTAGTTCTCGCCGTCCTTGCTGTACATGTGTCTACCTCGGTTTCTGGTGAGCGCAGGCGCGCGATCCCGGTACGGGCAGTGCGAAGCGGGTCGCCCCCGCGCTCGCACTGCCCGAAGCGCCCCGCGATGTTCGGGGGCGGTCGACGGTGCTACTGAACGGGCTGGAGGTCGAAGTCGATGTACTCGGCCGCTTCCTCGGGGCTGGAGAACAGCATGGTCTTGTCGTCGAAGTGGACCATCCGGCCGTAGTGGGTCGACATGATCTCTTCGAAGTCGGTCTGGTCGAACTCGTAGCCGATCGCCTCGGTGATCTCGGCGAAGTCGAACAGCAGGCTCCCCTTGCCGTCGACGCGGATCATCGAGGGGAACTCCTCGACGGACACGCCGGGCTTGGTCCGCATGACCTCCGCCACGACGTAGCCGTTCTGGTTGTTCATCAGGGTCACACCGCACATGTTCGAGAAGCTGCGGTCGACGTCGAACTTCCGGTGCGTTTCGGCGGTCACTGGGTCAGCCCCTTCGGCTCGGAGAGGTTCAGATCGGACAGCAGGCTGCGGAAACCGCTCACGGCGCCGGCCCAGGAGTCGGCGAAGGTGACCACCTTCTCGTGCGGCTGCGACCAGATCGGCTGCAGCTCGTGCGCCGCCCGGACACTCAGCGGGACCCAGTTCTCCAGCCAGCCCTGCAGCACGTCCCGGTTGTGCTCGCCGTGGGTGTCGTCCGCGGTGAGCAGGCGGAACAGCACCCGGGTGTAGCGCAGGTCGCGGTCGTAGTCGTTCTCGCCGGCGCCGACCAGCGACGGCGTGACATAGTCGCCGTTGCGCGCGGAGATCTGCATCACCAAGTGGCTGCGGAACAGCACGCCGACCAGGGATTCGAAGACCACGTTGGCCGCGAACAGCGACTCCGCCCAGTCGCCGATGGCGGTGAGCCGCTCGACGTTCTCCCGGACGCCCTGCCAGACCGGGTCGCCGTGCCAGGCCTGCCTGTGCACCGCCCCGTCGAACGCGAGGTCCGACTCGGACAGGTCGAGGTTGTACAGCGCCAGGTCCTGAGCGAACCGCAGCTTGTGCGCGCTGTTCACCGCGATCGCGTTGTTGATCATGTTGGTGGGTGCGGAACGCTGCTCGGAGAGGAAGACGTGCATACCGAGCCCGTGCTCGGCGTGCATCCACGCGCCCAGGTGCCGCTCGATGAACCTCACCCAGCTCGACGACCAGCTGTGGTACGCGCCGGCCTTCTTCGCGTTCTCGAGGTTCAGCTGGATCTGCCGGACGATGTTGGAGTTGTTCCGGAAGATCGTCTGCTCCCACTCCTCGTTGGGGTCGAGGAAGCGGTGCCAGTCGCCGGACCGCAGCAGGGTCCAGTCCTTGGGGTAACCGCCGGGGCCGTCGCCGAAGCCGTAGATCCAGCCCTGGGTGAGGTGGCGCTCCGGGTCGGGCTGCACGTCGAACGTCACGTCCTCGTACATCGTCGCCCGCAGCTTCTGCGGCGTGAAGTAGTTGTACGAGCGGCTCTTGGAGCTGGGGAACTCGCGCAGGCCCGCTTCCGCGCCCGTGAATTCCATCCGGGGGAAGCTTCGCGCCTCGGTCTTTTCCGCATTGGCCATGAGCGCACACCTTTCTGTGTCTCGCTGGTGGTGAAGGGGACCCGCCGACGGACCGTCAGTCCTCGGCGGCGGCGGTGATGGTGAACTTGTCGAAGAAGATCTGCTCTTCGGGCACGCCCAGGCCTGCCAGCAGCGGCAGAGCGGCGTCGATCATCGGCGGCGGACCGCAGAGGTAGAGGTCGCAGTCGGACAGGTTCCGCTCCCGCCGGACGAGGGCCTCCGTGACCAGACCGGTCTCCCCCTGCCGTCCCTCGCCCGGCCAGCCCTGCGGCCAGGAGTCGGAAAGGCAGGGCACGAACCGGAAGCCGGGCAGCCGCTCCGCGAGCCGCGCGAGTTCCTCGAGATGGAAGAGGTCGCGTTCGGTGCGGGCGCCGTAGTAGTAGACCGCCTCACGCTCGTTCCCGCTCTCCGCCATCTGGCGCAGCAGCGACAGGATGGGGGCCATCCCGGCACCCCCTCCGACGAAGACCAGCCGGCGGTCGGAGCTGACCCGCAGGGTGAAGCTGCCGAACGGGCCGTTGACCTGGAGCGGGTCTCCGGCGCCCAGCCCGCCCTCGAGAAGGCCGGAGAACCTGCCGCCCGGGTAGCGCTTGATGATGAACTCGAGGAACCCCTCGGCGGCGGAGATGTTCGCCATCGAGAATGAACGGTGCTCGCCGGTGCCGGGAATGGTGATGTCAACGTACTGACCGGGGTGGAAGCGGAACGCGGACTCCGCGGGCAGATTCAGGCGCAGCAGCGAGATGTCGTGCGTGAGGTCCCGCAGCGAGTCGACCTCGGTCGGCACCGTGATCACCGGCAGACCGGACCTGATCATGTCCTCGTCGTAGTTGACGAGTTCGATCTCCACATCGGTGTAGGCGTGCGACCGGCACAGCAGCACGTAGCCCTCGTCGCTCTCGTAATCCGCCAGCGCGAATGTGGAGTAGCGGCCCATCTGGATCTCGCCGTCCAGGAGGAAGGACTTGCACGCCGAGCACTGGCCCTCCTTGCAGCCGTGGATCAGCATGACGCCCTGTCGGAACGCGGCGTTGAGCACCGTCTCGTCCTCAGCGGCCTCGATCTCAATGCCTATCGGTTCGAATCGCACCTTGTGGGTGTCGGCCATGACGCCACTCCTTGGTGGTGTGGGGCTCCCGTCGCGGCGCGGCCGCACGCCGGCGCCGCGACGGGAGCTGATCTGATCGGCGTCAGGCCGCCGAGGTGACGTTCGGGTTGGCCTTGTAGGCCGCGACGTGCGCCTCGCGCTCCGCGTCGGACATCTGGTTCAGCAGCACATTGGGACTGGCGAACGGGATGCCGCGCACGTCGTCGAGCGTCCACAGCTTCTTCGGGTCGTCCAGATCCAGGTGGGGCTGCGGGATGAGGGTCCTGCCGTCGTCGCGGACGTAGCCGAGGTCGGTGATGATGTCGGCCAGGTCCTGTCCGTGGTACAGGGTCTCCCACTCGCGCTTGCCCGTCAGCCGGCCCATGTTCGGGGTCGGGGTGCCCTCGTACTCGGGGCGGAAGGCGACCTTGTCGGTCCAGGCGCAGGTTTCCGAGCAGTAGGTCCGCCACTGGCCGTCGACCTTGTCCACCACCATGTCGGAGCGGATCAGGCACGGCACCATGCAGCTCCAGCACCGGTGCGGGTACTCGTAGCCGACGTTCTCGAACGCGATGGGCTTGTTGCGGCCGGGGTAGCGCAGCCGGTTGTACTCCTCCCACCAGCGGCCGAACTGGTTGTACCAGCCCGGGTACTTGGACTCGAACCACTCGAAGTCCTCGTCGGTCATCGGGTCGATGCGCCAGTAGTTGACCGGCCATCCGGTGCTGAAGAACTGGGCGACCCGGTGCACGTAGTGCTGGTTGTAGATCCGGTCCCAGGCCTTTTCGACGAGGTCGTGCGGGATCGTCAGACCGTACTTCTCCAGTGGGATCAGGTAGCTGCGGTAGTAGTCGTCGTAGATCCAGCGACGCCACATCTCGGCATAGCTGTCGCGGTCCTTGCGACGGTCCTTGGTGCCGTACTCGATGAAGGTGCCGATCGCGGCGTCCACGACGCAGTGGTTGTTCCACCACGCGTAGCGCAGGTCGCGCTCGAGCAGCTTGCGGTTGTCCTCGTCCGCCAGCGCCATCAACAGGATCGAGTAGCCGTTGGAGATGTGCCGGGACTCGTCGGACTGCACCGAGTGGAACACCGTGGGCAGCAGGTAGTCGCCGTTCGCGGCCGCCTCGGACGGCATGGCGACGAACAGGGTGTTGGTGAACGCCGTCTCGGCGACCACGGTCAGGTAGATGTTGGCGGCGGTGATCGCGTCGCCGGTGATGAATCCCTCGCCGAACTGCCGGCCGATCGTGCCGCAATAGCTGTTCGAGAAGGCCTTCTCCGTGATGTCGAACCCGGCCGGGTCGATGTAGTGGTTCATGTACATGCGCTTGAGGTTCATCTGGATCGTCGAGTGCCTGACCTCGTCGATCATCTGCACCGCGAGGCCGTTGTGGATCTCGGGGTTGGGGACGGCGTCGATGGCCATCGGCATCGCCCGCGCGGCCGAGATCTCCGGGAAGGGGATGATGGACAGGAACAGCTTCTGCCATTCCATCCAGCGCTCCTGGACCTGCCGGAACATGTTGCCCCGGATGGCGCCGTCCATCGCGCCGAAGACCCGGTTGTCCTTCTCCTCCTCCATCGGGAAGTAGGACCGAAGGATCTGCTTGAGCGGGTCCTTCTTCGGCGCCTTCTCGAAGGTGTAGTCGGTGCCGAACCGCTTCGCCGGGGTGGCGAAGGTCGGCTCCCAGGACAGCTCGGTGATCTTCTTGTGCGCCTTGCTCAGACTCTGTCGGCTCATTCCATGCCTCCTTTGCAGGGGTGCTGCGAAGCTCCGGCGCTCCGCGACCGCGCCTCGGCGACGCCCGGTTCACCCGCTTGTCACCCGGGGCGTCCGCCGCGGTCGCCCAAGCTCCCGCGACGACGTCCCAGTGCCCTAAATCACAAGGCATCTGGCGTCGGAGTGCGGTCTCAATATGAGACAATCCGGAGGCATCCCCCGCTGCTAGCCTGGTTAACATCACGGACACGTGCCCGACACGCCCCTTGGGCACGTCACGATCCGGCCAGGGAGACACGATGCTGAGAGCCTCCGACGCTCCGCAGCCACCTGAAGCGCTGTCTGCACGGCCGGATGCGCTCGCGACCGCGCGGGAGAGGTTCCTGACGGCGGGCACGGTCGACTCGGACGAGGTGCGCGAGACGATCGCGGCCTCGTGGTGGCGGTCGAGGACCTGGAACGTCGCCGCCGACCACGTCCGGCTGGCCTACGACAAGGACCCGAACCTCGAGACGCCGCTGATGCACGGCGCCGCCCCGATCCTCAAGCGGCTGCGGGAACAGTTGAGCGATGAGGCGGTGAGCATCATCCTCACCGACGCCCACGGCGTGGTTCTGGACCGGCGCACCGGCGACGACCGGCTCAAGCTCCACCTCGACCGGGTGCAGCTCGCCCCCGGCTTCAGCTACGCGGAGCAATCCGTGGGAACCAACGGAATCGGCACGGCCCTCGAAGGCGGCCGGGCCATCGGCGTGTTCGGGCACGAACACTATGCGGAGAACCTCGAAGACCTCGGCTGCGCCGGGGTGCCGGTGCGCCACCCGGTCTCCGGCCTCGTGCTCGGTGTGCTCGACCTGACCTGTTGGAGCCGCGACGCCGGACCCCTGCTGCTGGCGCTGGCCAAGACCACGGCCGGGCACATCGAGCGAGAACTGACGACGTTGACCGGGCTGCGCGAGTTCGCGCTGTTCCACGAGTACTTGCGGGCCTGCCGGCACAGCAACGGCATCGTGTTCGCACTCAACAACGACGTCGTCATGATGAACGATCACGCCCGCCAGGTGCTCGCGCCCCAAGACCAGGCCGCGCTGCTCGAAGCCGCGGCCGAGGCGATGTACGGCAGCAGGCGCGCCGCCCTCGACCTGGACTTGCCCAGCGGCGCGAAGGCGCGGATCTACTGCGCTCCCGTGCATACCGATGCGGGCCCCGCCGGCGGCGTGGTCCGGGTGCGGCTCACCGACTCCGCCGACGGCCAACCGACCTGGCGGCCGGCCTCCCGTCCCCTGCTGCCGGGCACCGCCGGATCGGGTGCGCTGTGGCAGCGGGCATGTGACGAGGTGTCCGAGCACTACCGCAGCGGCGAGTGGATCACCGTGCAGGGCGAGACGGGGGTCGGCAAAACCGCGCTGCTGCGCGCCGTGTGCCGAAGCCACGACCCTGCCGGCCGCTTCCGGGTGCTGGACGCGGCCGAACCGAACGACTCGGGAGATTTCCTGGCCCGCGTGCAGCACGAGCTCGAGGAGAACGACGGTGGACTGGTGCTCCGGCACATCGACCGGCTGCCCCCCGAAAGCAGCCGTGCCCTGGCCGAACTCCTGCACCGGCAACGCGCTTCGGCCGATCAGATCGGGCGGCACCGGTGGGTGGCGGCCACCCATCGGCCCCTCGGCCCCGACGACGACCTCACCGGCCTGCTGCACGCCTTCCCCGGATCGGTGGAGGTCCCGCCACTACGCCACCACGTCGAGGACATCCGCGAGCTCGTCCCGTTCCTACTCGTTCAGCTGACCTCGCACGGAACGCTGCTGTGCTCCCCCGCCGCGATGCAACTGCTGATGCGCGCCAAGTGGCCCGGCAACATCGCGCAGCTGCGCCAGGTCCTGAGCAAGGTGGTGCAGCACCGCCGGTCCGGCGTCATCGAACCAAGCGACCTACCGCCGGAGCTCCGGACGGTGGCCCGGCGGGTGCTCAACCCGCTGGAGTCCATGGAACGCGACGCGATCGTGAGTGGCCTGCTGGACGCCCAGGGCAACAAGAACGAGGCGGCGCGAGCGCTCGGCGTCTCCCGCGCCACGATCTACCGCAAGATCCGCGAATACGGCATCGACATCCCGCCGTAGTCGAGACGGCGTGCGGCGCCGAGCCGCTCGCACCGATCGCCGCCCGCGATCAACTGAATCAGAATCCTGGACCGCCAGAAAAGCCTCGACTCCCTGGTGGGTATGGCCACTGCGATGCGCTCATCCGTCTTTCACTGCGCTCGCCATGGCGCGGTGGATGCGCGCACGATGACTTCGACCGGGCTGCTGACGATCTCGGTGATGTCGTCCGCGGGCGCGTCACGGCCCGACTGGCACCGGTTTTCGGTTACACCGAGTACCAGTCTCCGACTTGTTCGAACGACCGCACTCCGCCGGCGACGCGGTCGCGCGCGCAGCCGAGAAGCCCGGCACCCGTGGCGAATCCGCCCTCGAACTTCGACTGCTCCCCGCATCCAGCTTCGCAGCCTCGGTTCCAGGCCGCCGACAGCGCGAGATTGTCCGCCTGGCGGTCGGAAGCCCGACCATCGGTCTGATTCTGGGACCATTGTAAGGTCCGTACCACTAGGGGAGTCCTAATGGCCTACAGCTCC